>JAGWML010000177.1 GCA_028873155.1 Acidobacteriota bacterium | reverse complement strand
GTCGCGTACGTGCGCCACATCGTGGATGTAACTTACAGTGCCGTTCACTTCGCGGATGGGAAGGTTATTCAGCTCTTCCAGCAGGGTCGGCGCGGAGTTGGACTCGACGATGTACTCGAACTTGTCGATCTTGATGGTTCCGGTGGGCACAATGAGGTTCTGCGCCGAAACGGCGTTCACCACATCCGCTGCCGAGAGCCCTTTGGCCTGGAGAGCAGCCGCGTCAATGTCGACCTGAATCTGCCGCTGCTTGCCGCCGTAGGGGAACGGTGTCTGCGCACCCTCGACCGTGGCCAACTGCACGCGGATGTTGTTGGTCGCAAGATCAAACAACTGCTGCTCGTCGAGGCCCTTGCCGGAAAGACCCAGCATGAGCACCGGCACGCTGGCCGCGTTGTACTGAATCATGAAGGGAGGATTGGTGCCGGGCGGAAGAAAGCGAAGCTGCGCCTCGTTGATTGCGCCCACCTGCGCCACCGCGGCTGCGATATTCACATGCGGCTGGAAGAAGATCTTGATGACTGCGACGCCGTTGAGCGACTGCGACTCAATGTGCTCGATGTCGTTGACCGTCGTGGTGAGGCCGCGTTCGCTGTTGAAGACGATGCGAGTCGCCATCTCCTGCGCCGACAGCCCGTTGAAATTCCAGACGACGGAGATGACGGGAATGTCGATGTTTGGAAAGATGTCCGTCGGCATCGACAAGATGCTGTACACGCCGAGGAATAGAATCAACAGCGCGAAGACGACAAACGTATAAGGTCGCCGCAGCGCCAGACGGACAATCCACATAAGACTGCTACCACCCCCGGGCCTTTTCTTCCCTTCCGGATCACACCTTTGAGACCGTGCTGCTCAGCAGCGGTCGCATCCCCGGAACCTGAAACCCACAGCGGTTGAACGGAGTTGCTTGTCTTGCAGTGGCAGCGCGGAGCCTGCTGGGTACAAGACCATTGCGAGCCTGCATGACCGCCCCGAACCCCGTTTCGACGGTTGCAGGCCGCTTGCTTCAGCGCAGGCGGGGCAGTTGCGTTGGAACGAGCAGGCGCTCTGCGCCGTACGAGACCAACCGTGGATTTCTCTCTCCATGTTAGTCGATGAGGCGCCCCTTTGTTGGCCGCACCCACTTACAACGCAAACTACCACAGATTCAGAGACACGACATGCCCCTTGAGTAGATGCCTGCAGCCCGACGTCCATCTCGCCATTTGGTCCGCTTCGAGAGCACTCGAACATGGATGCAGTTTTCAGCGTGAGCGGGTGTGGCGTTCAGGCGGCGAAGATGGCGAGGGCGAGCACGCCGGCGCCCGTCAGCAGGCTCATCCGGTCGCGCATGGCAAAGACGACCGGGTCTTCGTTCAAATCTCCGCGCGAAGCGAGCAGCCAAACGCGATGCAGCCAGTAGAGCAGCAGCGGCACGATGAGCCAGAGCCGCGTGGGGTGGTGGTAGAGTTCGGAGACATCGGGCCGCGCGATATACAGCATAAAAACCACCACAGCCGCGTAGGCACTGGCTGTGCCGAAGCTGCGAATCTGCTCAAGGTCAGCCACCAGGTAGCCGCGGCCGTGTATTGCGGTTGCTCCGCGCTCACGCAGGTTTTCAAGCTCGCTGAAGCGCTTGACCATCGCAAGGGAGAGAAACAGGAAGCTGGAAAAGCTCGCCAGCCACTGCGAGATCGGCGTCGCGGTCGCCGCTCCGCCCGCGAGCAGTCGCAGGGTATAGAGCCCGGAGAGCAGCAGCACATCGACCACGGCAAGCCGCTTCAGTTGAGCGGTGTAAGCCGAGGCAGCCACGATGTACAACCCAAGCCAAAGGATGAAGGCGTGCGGCAGGGTCGGCAGAATTGCGATTGCGGCCAGCATGAGCAGAAACGCAAGAATCAATGCCCCGCCCACGGAGAGGTCGCCCGCCGCAAAAGGCCGGAGCCGCTTGGAGGGATGCCGGCGATCCGCCTCGATATCCAGCATGTCGTTGATGAGGTAGTTTACCGACGCGATGAAGCTGAAGCAGAAGAATGCTTTGAGAACCGCGAGCAGCCCGGCGGGGGTGATTTTGTGAGAGAGCAGCAGGGGCAGAATCAACAGGATGTTTTTTGCCCATTGATGGACCCGCAGCGCTTTGAGCAAGACGCGGCCGGTGGAGATTCGATCGGTGAAGACGCGGGCAATCGGGATGCGCTTCAGGCGGATCGCAAGCCGCAGCGCAGGTGTCGGGTTCGCGACCATGGCAACGCCGGCTTTGGCGAGCAGCGGAACATCGGCCCAGGAGTTTCCGATGTAGTCAAAGGCGCCGATGGTCTGTTGCAGACGTTCCAGCTTTCTTGTCGAGGTCAAGTTCGTCTTCAGGCTCGTCGCCAGAACGCCATTAAAAATCCCGAGATGGGCCGCCACCTGCTCGGCCAGTGCTCCATCGGCGCCGGTAGCAAGGTACATTTCCCGTCCATTGCGCCGTTGCTCCTGCAGATACCGCAGCAATTCGGCGTTATAGGGCAAGCGGGCCGCCTGTAACGGAGCGCGGCGAGCCACCTCCATCTTCAGGCGGGCTCGGCCACCTGCAATCCATAGTGGAATCCGGAAGACACCAAGCGGATTCCGGCGAACGAGGTGGCAGAGACCGTCCAGCAGGGTGTCGGATTTTACGAGGGTGCCATCGAGATCGACACACAGCGGGCGCGGGCTCCCGGAATTCTCCGCCGCTGAAACTGCGCTGTCCAAAGGGCCCTCGCTTTGCAACGAAAACTGTGCACAACTTCGCGTGGCTGCGTACCCGATTCGTTGCGGGATGTTGAGATCGCTTCGAATGAAAGACTTCCGTTGTATCGGGCAAGCGAAAATCTGGTCGAATTATAGGAGATACCTGCGGGGCCACGCACAGGCTGAAGATTCAGCTACGCTTAAGCTTTCTCTCTGGCTTGTGGACGGCACGCGCAAAGAGACTCATCCGTCGGAAAGACGCTAAACTTTTTCAGGCGCTCAAACGTCCACCCAACTGAGTGCAATCCAGTTGGACCCCTCAGAAGAGAATGCACGAACCTGCCGGCCCGGACCCCGGAAAGTGACGGACTTCATCGACAATGCCCATGCTTGAAACATCTGCATCCCGCACGCCTGCTACTGGAACTTCGGAACCACAGTCCGCCCCGAAACGAAAGGGTCTCCGCATTCTGGTGTATTTGGTTCTGCTTGCCGCGCTTGGCTTCATCGTGTGGCGCATCCATCAGAACCAGAGCCAGGCTGCCGCGACCAGCGCCCGCCAGGCTGCCGCACTGATGAATCGGCCCGCGCCGGTTCAGGTGGTGCCTGCCGAGCGCAAGGCCATGCCCATCTATCTCACGGGTCTTGGCACGGTGACTCCATACATGAGCGTGACCGTAAAGGCGCGTGTGAGCGGCGAGCTGATGCCGGTCAAGTTCACTGAGGGCCAGGAGGTCAGGCAGGGGCAGACAATCATGATGATTGATCCAAGCCCGTACAAGGCAGCCCTCGACCAGGCTAAAGGCAATTTGCTGCATGACCAGGCACTGCTCAAAAACGCTCAGGTGGAGTACAAGCGGTATACCGCGCTGTATCAGGCCGGCGTGGTGTCCAAAGAGACGCTCGATGCCGACGAGGCCGCGATGGGCCAGTATGAAGGCGCCATCGCCGCCGACAAAGCCGCTGTGGACAACGCGCAACTGCAGTTGGACTGGTGCTCGATCCAGTCGCCCATCAACGGCAAGATCGGCCTGCGCCTGGTGGACCCCGGCAACATCATCAGCGCCAACACGACGAACCTTGTCATCATCAACCAGCTTCGGCCGATTGCCGTCTACTTCACGCTGCCTGAGAACCAGCTCCCTGAGGTGCTGCACAAACTGGCGGCAAACCACCAGATGCCCGTGGATGCCTATGACCGCAGCGACGTGCAGAAGATCGCTACCGGCGAGCTGCTCACCGCGGACAACCAGATTGACACCACCACCGGAACGGACCGCTTGAAGGCGGTCTTCGCCAATCAGGACGAATCGCTCTTTCCCAATCAATTCGTCAACATTCACCTCGTGATGGAGAACCGGCCCAATGCGCTGGTCGTGCCCTCGGCGGCGATCCAGTCCGGCGTGCAGGGAACCTTCGTGTGGGTGATTGACACCGATGCCAATGGCGCATCCATTGCAAGAATCCAGCCCGTCAAAGTGGCGCTCGCTGAAGGGCAGATGACGATTCTCGACAGCGGTCCGGACGCCGGGGCCAACGTGGTGGTGGATGGCGCGGATCGGCTGCGTCCAGGGCAGGCTGTGGTTGTTAGCACCTCACATGCCACGCCCAGCGCGCAGACAGCGGAGCAAAGCCCCTTCAGCCAGCAAGGCGGCGCACGGCCGCAGGGAGCGAGCGGCACCACAAACCACGCCAAGAGGACAGCCGAGTGAGCCCGTCCCGCCCATTCATTCTCCGTCCAGTCGCCACCTCACTGCTGATGGTGGCGATTCTGCTTGCCGGGTTCGTGGGATATCAGCAGTTGCCTGTCTCCGCGCTGCCTGAGGTGGACTATCCGATCATTCAGGTTCTGACCTTTTATCCGGGAGCGGGGCCGGACGTGATGGCATCGGCCGTGACCGCTCCTCTGGAGCGTCAGTTCGGGCAGATGCCCGGCCTCAAGCAGATGACATCGGTCAGTTCCGGTGGCGGCTCGGTCATCACGCTGGAATTCAACCTAGAAGAGAACATCGATGTGGCCGAACAGGAAGTGCAGGCCGCCATCAATGCCGCGAACAGCTTCCTGCCGCCCGACTTACCCAATCCGCCTATCTACAGCAAGGTGAATCCGGCGGATGCGCCCATCATGACGCTGGCGCTGACCTCGAACTCACTGCCGCTGGACAAGATTGAAGACGCCGCCGACACCAACATGGCGCAGAAGATCTCGCAGGTGATGGGTGTGGGCCTTGTCTCCATCGCCGGCGGACAAAAGCCTTCGGTCCGTATTCAGGCCAATCCCGCCCAGTTGGCCGCCTACAATCTGAGCCTAGAGGACCTGCGCACGGCACTTGCCGCCAGCAATGTGGACCAGGCGAAGGGCACGCTCAACGGAGCGCGCCAAGCTTACACCATCGGTGCCAACGACCAACTGCTCTCGAGCGCCGATTACAAGCCAGTCATTGTGGCCTATCGCAATGGCGCTGCGGTGCGCGCATCCGACGTGGCCACTATTGTGGACGCCGCGGAGAACTCGCAGCAGGCTGCGTGGATGGACCGCCAGCCCGCTGTCATTGTGAACATCCAGCGCCAGCCCGGCGCTAACATCATCGCGGTCGTGGACCGCATCAAGAAGTTGCTGCCGCAGCTGCAGACCAGCCTGCCAGCCACCGTGCAGGTCAAAGTGCTCACCGACCGCACTGTGACGATTCGAGCATCGGTGAAGGACGTTGAGTTTGAGCTGATGCTCACCATCGCGCTGGTCGTGATGGTCATCTTCCTGTTCCTGCGCAACCTGGCCGCCACGGTGATTCCATCGGTCGCGGTGCCGCTGTCGATCGTCGGCACCTTTGGCGTGATGTACCTGCTCGGCTACTCGCTCAACAACCTCACGCTGATGGCGCTCACCATCTCCACCGGCTTTGTGGTGGATGACGCCATCGTGATGATCGAGAATATCTCGCGCTACATCGAAGAGGGCATGAGCCCGATGCGCGCGGCGCTCAAAGGCAGCGAGCAGATCGGCTTCACGATCATGTCGCTGACCGTTTCGCTCATCGCTGTACTCATCCCGCTGCTTTTTATGAGCGACGTGGTCGGGCGGCTCTTCCGCGAGTTTGCCATTACGCTGGCGGTCACCATTCTTGTCTCCGCGGTCGTTTCGCTCACGCTGACGCCCATGATGTGCTCGCGCATTCTGCGGGACAAGGCGCACGCAAAAGAGACCCGCTTCTACCTCTGGTCCGAGCACATCTTCAACTCCATCATTGCGGCCTATGGGCGCACCCTGCAGCGCGTGCTGCGGCATCGCTTCATCACGCTGCTGGTCACCATCTCTACGTTTGTCGCAACGGTGGCGCTGTTCATCATCATCCCCAAGGGCTTCTTCCCGGTGCAGGACACCGGCGTCATTCTCGGCATCAGCGAAGCCCCGCAGACGGTCAGCTTTAAGAGCATGGCGCTGCGCCAGCAGCAGCTGGTCGATGTCATACTGCAAGACCCCGCAGTGGAGAGCGCGTCCTCATTCATCGGCGTGGATGGCGTCAATACCACGCTGAACTCCGGCAGAATTCAGATCAACCTGAAGCCGCTGGATGAGCGCAACATCTCCGCCACCGGTGTGATTCGCCGCCTGCAGGGTAA
>JAGWML010000176.1 GCA_028873155.1 Acidobacteriota bacterium | reverse complement strand
AACTTGGATTGCGCTTGCAAACTACGATTTTCTCACATGGATTCTGCGCTCGTGGCGGTGGGGCGGGAGGTTTCAGAGGCGAGTGCTGGAGGGATCATGGCTGGCTTGCCTATCCGTGGCGCGACGATGGGCCTGCGCCAGATGCGACTCTGCCAGCCGTCTCTCCAGCCAGTCGAGCGCTGCTGGCTTGTCTTCAAGCTGCACGGTGAGGGTGGCTGTGAGCAGCGGCATGTCGTGTGGAAGGGGATGTGGCAGAGTGCCGATACGGACGGCGTCCTTCTCCGTGGTGACGAGGGCAGTGGCGCCAGCGGTGAACGCTTCGGTGGCGAGCTTGTTCAGGTCAGCGACGGTGAAGCGGTGGTGGTCAGGGAATGCACGGCGCACGACGAGTTTGAGCCCCTGGGCTTCAAGCCCGGCGAAAAACTGCGCGGGGCGGGCGATGCCGCAGAAGGCGGCGACGGGGCCGGTGACGGCAGGAACTTCCATGCGGCGGCGGATGCGCCAGATGGGGCAGGTGAGGCCGCGGGCGCGGAGCTCGGCTTCGAGGCCGAGGTCCTCAGTTGGGATGGCGATGACATGAGCCCGGGCGGCGGCGCGGAGGGGCTCGCGCAGGTTGCCGGCGGGGAGCAGCGAGTCCTGCCAGTCTGCGCGGTTGAGGAGCAGGATCTCGATGTCGCGATGGAGTTGGCGGTGCTGGAAGCCGTCGTCGAGAAGATGCACCAGGGGTACACGCTCGTCGGAGAGCGTACCGCCTGAGGCGATGAAGTCCCTTTCGGCGAGGATTGCGGCGTCATAGCGCTGTGCAGCGACATAAACGGGAATCTCGGAGCGCGCGATGAGTAAAGGCTCATCACCGAAGTGCCGCGCGCTGCCCGCTGGATCGACACGCATTGGCTGTGACGAGTCGCGCCCGTAGCCACGCGAGAGCACATTGACGCGATAGCCGCGTGCCTGGAGAAGGTGAGCCAGAGCAACGGTGAAAGGAGTCTTTCCTGCTCCTCCGGTGGAGAGATTCCCGACGGAGATGACCGGGTACCCGGGAACGCGGACCGGCTCCCAGCCGCGGTGCAGGCGGAGGTCGCGCAGGGCTATGCCGGCTGCGTAGAGCGGGACGAGCGGCGCGAGCCAGGGGCGCTTCATGGCTGCGCGCTCCGTTCGCGGAGAATCGCGGCGATCGCATGCACGGTGCGGGCGGTGGCGCCGGCCTGGGCCTCGAAGACCTGGCGGGCGCGCGCGCTCATGGCGGCGGAGGACGCGGTATTGCGGAGCAAGGCAAGCAGGACGTCTGCGAGTTGTTCGCGGGTGGCGATGCGCACGGCGTCGTGGGCAATCAGATCGTCGGTGATGGCGCGGAAGTTGGCGGTGTGCGGCCCCATGACGATGGGGACGGCGAACTGCGCGGGTTCGAGGGGGTTGTGCCCGCCGGCGGAAACGACGCTGCCACCGACGAAGGCGACGGCGGCGAGGGAGTAGACGGAGGCGAGTTCGCCGATGGTGTCGAGTAGGACGACGGAGCCTGGTGCGAGCCTTTCGATTCCGGACGAGCGGCGCGACCATTGCAGACCGGAGCGGTGGAGCAGCGCGGCGACGGCGCCGAAGCGCTCAGGGTGGCGCGGGGCGAGCACGAGGACGAGGTTCGGGTCGGCTGCGAGCAACTGCGGCCAGGCTTCAAGAAGCGCGGCTTCTTCGCCCTCGAGCGTGCTGCCGGCGACGACGAAGCGCAGGCTGTCGGCGCTGGTGCGGAGCAGGCGGGTGGCTTCGGACTCCTGCGCAGCGCGGACGTCGAATTTGATGTTGCCGCTGGCGGTGACGCGGTCGGGAGTGCAGCCGAGGACACGGAGACGTTCGGCGTCGGTTTCGCTCTGAGTGAGCGCAAGGCGCAGCGGGCTGAGCAACGGCCGCCAGAGGGCGCGGAGACGGCGGTAGCGCGGCCAGGAGCGGTCAGAGATGCGAGCGTTGACGACGACGATGGGAATCTGGCGGCGGAAGCAGCCGCGCAGCAGGTTGGGCCAGAATTCGGTTTCGGCGAGGATGAGCATTGCGGGCTGGAGCGCGCGGAGATAGGCACGCACGGCCCAGGGCAGGTCAAGCGGGCAGTAGAAGACGCGCTCCGGGCCGAAACGCTGGCGGGCGAGATCCTGGCCGGTGCGGGTGGTGGTGGAGATGAGCAGGCGGAAGTTCGGGAAGGCCTGGGTGAGTTCGTCGACGAGCCGGCTGACGGCGAGCACCTCGCCGACGGAGACGGCGTGGAGCCAGAGGACCGGATGGCCGCCCTGGCGCAGCACGGCGGGGACGCGGCCGAGGCGCTGCGCCAGGCCCTCGCGGTACTTCTGCGTGGTGGCCATGCGCCAGAGCCACCACGGGGAGCCGAGCACTAGGGCGGCGAAGAGAGCCAGGTTGTAGAAAAAAACGATCATGCGTGACGGAATGCGTTGGTTTTCGGTCTAATCCACAAGAATGATACAGTCGAGCACGATGAAACATCTTAAGGCGCTCCCGTTGCTTCTGTTTGCGATGGCTGTGGCCGCAGCGGCCAAGGACGAGCCGCGCACGCCTCCGCCGGTGGAGCCGGCCACGTCGTTTCCTGCGGTTGAGACGCACAGCGATGAGAAGGTGGCGATCGCCGTCGATCCGTATGACACAAAGGAGAAGGAAAAGCTCTTCCGCGTGGACTACCTGAGTCATGGCGTGATGCCGGTGCGGCTGATCGTGACGAACAATGGCGACAAGCCCATCTCGCTGCGCGACGCGCGCATTTTGTTTGAGACGCCGTCGGGAGATCGCATTCAGGCATCGGAGCCGGAGGATGTGGAGCGGGTGATGTCGCGCAAGGACCGTGAGGGTGGCAAGCTGCCGATGCCGAACGGCCTGCCCGGCATTCACCTGCCTGCCAAGGCCAGCAACGCGAAGGTCGAAGCCGACTTTGACAACTTTGAGTATGGCGCGCTGGTGGTGGAGCCGCACAGCACGCAGGCTGGGTTCCTCTTCTACGATGTGTCGCAATTGCCCGACCCGCTGAAGGGATCGAGCCTGTACATCTACAAGGTGAAGAACGCGGGAGGAGCGGAGCTGTTCTACTTTGAGATTCCGTTCAACAAATATCTCAAGTCGCGGTCGAACGCGATGAAGTAGGTTCGGACCGAATCTATTCCTCCTTCGTCGATCTCGGGGCAAGCTATGGTTTCGCGGTTCCGGTAGCGCAGCATCGCGAGGATTGGGCTTCCGCCCATTCGCCCTGGACCCTTGAACCATGATCGCCGAACAGGGCATGCAGACGAGCATTCTTATCGATGCCCATTTGATTCTCCTATGAGATTGATGGCTCGTCGCGGGCAGCTTCTCCAGTCCAAATCGAATCGACAAACTGCTCAAAGATTGCAGTTGGCGCCAACGAATTCCTTACAGCCGGATTGCTACAGTGAAAGCATGAAGGCTCATCTCGACCGCGCCCATCGCGCGCTTCCACTGCTTCTTGCCGTGCTCACGCTACTGTCCGTGGTTGTCCTGCTCGTCTGGGACGCGGTGCCTGCGTTCTTTCCTGCCAACGCGCACGATTGGCTTGGCGCTGCGCCCCTGGCGCTCATCGCCGTCGCCTATCTCGTCTACCAGACCATTCGCCGCCCCGGCCCGCAGGAGCTCTTCAAGGCCGCGCTGTTGGCCATCGCCTTCCTGCTGTGGGCGGCCAATCAGCTCTGGCCCAGCTCGCCCCGCGCCAACCTCTACAACGACCTTGCCATCGCCCTCTTCGTTCTGGATGTCTTCTTCGTCATCGCTGGCTGGCCCGCCACCTCACCCGACGAGTCCTTTGCGGAGAGCTTCGTGGAACCGCCGGAGAAGGGACTGTAGAGTGTGCGGTGGAGTTCCAACCTATCTTGCGGGAGCGCGGCTACTCATGGGCAGTCTGGGTTGAGGTGGGGATGCGTTTTCACTCGAAGCGGGTTTGGGACCAGAGGCGGTAGGCGGCGGCTGCGGCGGTGAGGACGAGGAGCGCGGCGAGGGCGGCGGTCCAGCGGAGGTTGAGGGGCAGGCTGGGGATGCGGGCCTGGAGGCCGAGCCAGACGAAGAGTCCGAGGGCGGCGGCGATGAGGATGGGGTCCCACCAGGAACGGGACTGGGCACGCGCGCTGCGGGTGGCGCCGATGGCGGGCGCGACGCCGAGGTAGGCGGCGAGGACGAGTTCAGGATCGAGGCCGTAGCGGGCGCACTCGCGGTGGAGCGCGGCGTGGGTAGTGGCGTGTTCGCGCTCGGTGGCGATGGCGGTGGAGACGGCGAGCGCGCCGAGGATCATGACGAGGGAGCCGGCGACGACGTAGAGGCGATGCGCGGCGTCGGCGTGGGCGAGTTCGCCGAAGACGAGCGCGCCCCAGGCGAGTCCCCAGAGCTGGTTGGTGTTGGAGAGGGGGATGGCGCGGCCGATGCCGAGGTATTTGGTGGCGTACTGCTGGAAGATGTCGCCGATGACCCAGACGAAGCCGCCGAGGAAGAGCCAAAACAGCATGGGCCGGACGCGGGGCGAGTGGAGGACGGCGGCGGCGCCTGCGGGGTCGAGCGAGAAGGCGAGGAGGAGGACGGTGGCGAGTTCGCCGATGGTGAAGATGGTGACGAAGGAGAGCGGGTTCATGCCGCTGAGGTAGGCCTTGCGGTAGGGGACATACATGGTTCCCCAGAGGAGGCTGGCGCCGAGGGCGGCGAGGATGCCGGCGGCGGCGCGGGTGGCGTGGGGGCCGCTGGAGTGGATGGTGCTGAAGCCGAGGAGCATGGCGGCGGCGACGATGGCCGTTGCGCCGAGGACGACCTTGGCTACGTTGCGCGGGCTGGCGCCTTTGAGCTCGCCGAAGAGCAGGCGGCCCCAGAGGATGCCGATGAGGGTGTTGGTGTTCCAGATGGGGAAGGCGATGGCGAGGCCGACGTCGCGGATGGCGAAGACGGTGAGGGTGTTGGCGACGGCCCAGAGCATGCCGGCGAGGATGGCGATGGGGATGAGGTGGCGGTTGCGGGCGAGGTCGGCGAAGACCTGGCGCGTGCCCTGGGCGAGGGTGGGGACGGTCCAGCGGGCGACGAAGACGCCGGCGACCATGCAGAGAGAGACGGCGTAGGGCGAGAGGCCGGAGTTGACGAGCTTGGTGGGGGCTTCGGCGGCGCCGAGCCACGCTCCGGCGGCGAGAGCGCAGAGGACGCCGAGGTGGTGGGCAGGGTGGCGGGCGTGTTGATCAGGCTGCGGGTTTGCGGCGGGCGGCAAGGCGGTGGCTTCAGCGCAGGGTGATGAGCAGGGCTAGGCCGACGCAGAAGACGGCGCGTGGAATGAGGAAGTGGGAGTCGGTGAGGATGGCTCCGGACTGGTCGGCGAGCTTCATGGATGTCCTGCTGGCGAGCGTGGGATGGATTGCGGCAACCATAAAGATGCGCGGGGTGGGGTGTCAAGGATGGGGATGCGCTACTTTGCGTTGGATTCTTTTTGGGGTGCTGTTTCCGGTGGAAGTTCCTGGAGTTCTGCTAAGACAGCCCTGAGCCTAAGCGCTTCGAGTCTGACCGGGTCTCTTAGAACCATAAAATTGGCCAGGCCCGTCCAGAGGCCACTAAAAACAAACAGAGAGCACATTGCGAAGAAGTAACGCTGTATCAGGTTGGGCGCAAGGCTCATTGCGCAGAATCCAGATATCCCTGCTGCTAATGTCAGTCGTCCAGCATTGAGGCTCTCGGCATACCGCTTCGGAAGCTTACCCAAGATGGAATACCATACTCCCCACTCACCGTTGGGCCCACCGGCTCTGTCGGAGTCGATTCCGTAGCGCCGTTGGAGCAGTTTTTCAACTGCCGCCCCGAGGCACGTTCGCACCACTCGTGCATCGGCGGGTTCAGAGCCCATGGTGCGTGCGAGGAAAATCATTCTTCCCAGAGCGCGAACCGCCACTGTCCTCTTTGGTGGCACTCCTTGATATTTGCCAAACCACATGTACAGCCATTGCGCCCCAAATACCTTGCCGAAGACAGCTCTTGGCAGACGGATTAGAGATGTTATGCATGTCTCCAATAGCCACGCGGAAAGCACAAAAGCTTGACCAATCACGAAGGCGGAGCCCAACAGGAGGAACAGGGCGACATAGGTCGGGGAGCCGGGGTACAGCTTCTCGACATCATCTATCACCGCCGAAGCCATGCGTGGGTTGCCGAGAGCAATGCTGACTAAGAAGAGCAGCCCTGGAATGATGGAAAGGAGGTAGAGAGCGAATCTCAGAGAAGGCGCTTTGGACAGATCGATGTTTATCATTTGCCCTCTTGATGGCGTGGGCGATCTTCACGTGAAGTATAGAAGATTCGCCACGGGGCAATTGTGGAGTTGTGAAAGGGGCTTGTATCCCA
>JAGWML010000175.1 GCA_028873155.1 Acidobacteriota bacterium | reverse complement strand
TAGTTTCCATGGAAATCAGTATACTTTCCATGGAAACTAACGTCAAACATTTTCAGGGTTGATGCTTTCAGGCCTTGCCTCTCATCGGGCGGAAGCGCAGCCCAACAAGGTCAGTTTACGACTTGGCGATTTTGCGCGAGTTCAGACAGCGTGAAGAATCAGGGACTGAAACCCGTTTACTGGTATGAAGGGAGGAGGTGCCGCAACGGCATAGGTTGGCAAACCTGCTTGCGAGTGGCATCCAGGGATGCATCGCGGTCTTGATGTATGCCGCCCAAAGAGTAATCAAGATGCGGTCCGCGCATGTGGTCTGCCCGGTAATTTGTACCAGTGAGATTGTTAGTGTAGCGCAGCGTCGTAGAGATACTGCATCACCGGCCCTGTTCCGTAGCGAACGCTCTGCACGGCGCACAACTGCCCCTCGGCATCGTACCAGTAGCGGTTGTTGGGCGGCGTGGTGCGTGGGTTCGTGCTTTCCCACCCAAGGCGCCTGCTGCGCACGCGCCATGAATGGGGCACCCGAGTTGTGTGGCTGGGGCGGGCTTTGAAGCGGGAAAATAATTTACCTATTGACACCTATACTGCCGGGGACTTACAAAACGAGGGCTGGCGTGCGCCCGGGATGGGCCGCGCCCAAAGGGAGAGGAGTACCCGCATGAGAGGGATGAGGACGATGGCTGCAGGAAGCGGACGGAGGGTGGCCGGGACGGCGCTGATGCTGGGTTTGCTGGCGGCTGGGACATGGGCGCAGACGAGCGGCGATGCGCTGCGGCAGGGTTTTGAGAATCCGCCGGAGAGCGCGAAGCCGCGGGTGTGGTGGCACTGGATGAACGGGAACATCACGAAAGAGGGCATTCAACTGGACGAGGAGTGGATGCAGCGGGCGGGACTGGGCGGGTTCCAGAACTTCGATGCGGCGCTGTTTACGCCTCAGGTGGTGAAGCAGCGGCTGGCGTACATGACGCCGGAGTGGAAGGACGCCTTCAAGTATGCGACGACGCTGGCCGATCAGCATGGGCTGGAGATGGCGATTGCAGGCTCGCCGGGCTGGAGCGAGACGGGCGGGCCGTGGGTTCCGGCACAGGAGGGCATGAAGAAGTATGTGTGGAGCGAGGTTGAGGTGGAGGGCGGCAAGCCCTTCACGGGCGCGGTGCCGCATCCGCCGTCGAATACGGGAGCGTTTCAGAATTTGGGAATTGAAGATGTGGGCGCGATGCTGGGCGATTCATTTCCCGCGCCGCAGTTCTATGCCGACTCGGTGGTGATTGCGTACAAGGCGGCGGAGACGGATGTGCCGGTGGAGCAACTGCATCCGAAGATCACGACGAGCGGCGGAACGATTGATCCGGCGCTGCTGACGGATGGCGACCTGGTGAAGACCGTGCAACTGCCGAAGGCGAAGGGAATCGGCGAGAAGGCGTGGATCCAATATGAGTTTGACCAGCCGGCGGCGATGCGCGGGCTGACGATTGTGGCGGGCAAGAAGGGACCGGGGGATGCGTTTCTGCCGCCGGGCGGCGACAGCGGGCAGGCGCTGGAGGCGAGCGACGACGGGGTGAACTTCCGCGTGGTGGCGGATGTGCCGAAGGGCGGATCGACGGAGCACACGATCTCGTTTGCGCCGGTGACGGCGAAGTATTTTCGCGTGACCTTCAAGACGCAGGCGGTGCCACCGAATCCGTTTGCGGATATGGGATTCCCGAGCGGGCCGCCGCCGGTGAATCACGAGATTGCCGAGCTGGTGCTGCATCCGGGAGCGCGGGTGAGCCGCTTTGAAGAGAAGGCGGCGTTCAACCCGGTGCCGGATCTCTACAGCATGGCAACGCCGTCGTTCGCGGATGCAGACGCAATCCGGAAGAGCGACGTGGTGGACCTGACGAGCAAGATGCGGCCGGATGGGACGCTGGACTGGACGCCGCCCGCGGGACACTGGGTGGTGCTGCGGTTTGGGTATTCGCTGCTGGGGATTTCGAATCATCCGGCGACGAAGGAGGCGACGGGTCTGGAAGTGGACAAGCTGAATGCCGGGTATGTGAAGGACTACATGACCAAGTACCTGGACAGCTACAAGGAAACAGTGGGCGCCGATGAGATGGGCAAGCGCGGCATCCGGTATGTGATTACGGATAGCTGGGAGGCAGGCGCGCAGAACTGGACCGATGACATGGTTGCGGAGTTCACGAAGTTGCGGGGGTATGACCCGCGGCCGTGGATGCCGGTGCTGACCGGACGGATTGTGGAGAGCGCACAGGCGAGCGACCAGTTTCTGTGGGACCTGCGGAAGACGATTGCGGACCTGACGGCGGATGACCACTACGGACAGGTGGAGGCCTCGCTGAAGGAGCGCGGCATGGGCCACTATGGCGAGTCGCATGAGTCGGGCCGGGCCTTCATTGCCGATGGCATGGAGGTGAAGAAGCTCGATGACATTCCGATGAGTGCGATGTGGACGCAGAAGCCGGGGGTGAACAATCCGACGTATGGGTATAACGCGGACGACCGGGAGTCGGCGTCGGTGGCGCATATCTATGGACAGAACCTGGCGGCGGCGGAGTCGATGACCTCGTGCGACTCGACGACGGCGTGGGCGTGGTCTCCGGCGACGCTGAAGCCGACGGCGGATCAGGAGTTTCTGAACGGCATTAACCGGTTTGTGATTCACGAGTCTGCGCATCAGCCGCTGGTGGGCAAGGCGCCGGGGGTGACGCTGGGGCCGTGCGGGCAGTGGTTCAATCGCAACGAGACGTGGGCGGAGCAGGCAAACGTGTGGACGCGGTACCTGGCGCGGAACTCGTTCCTGCTGCAGCAGGGTAAGTTCGTTGCGGACGTGGTGTATTTCTACGGCGAGGACTCGAACGTCACGGCGGAGTTTGCCAATGGCGATCCGGATGTGCCGAAGGGATACAACTTCGACTACATCAATGCAGATGGATTGATTCATGAGCTGGGCGTGACGGATGGGCGCATCACGACGAAGTCGGGGATGAGCTACCGGGTGCTGGCGTTGGACAAGTACAGCGCGCACATGTCTCTGCCGGTGCTGAAGGCGATGCACGCGCTGGTGGAGCAGGGCGCGGTGGTGGCGGGTGCGAAGCCGGTGGGCACGCCGAGCCTGGCCGACGATGCGGCGGAGTTCACGAAGCTGAACGATGCGCTGTTTGGCGATGGGACGGGCGTGCGCACGGTGGGCAAGGGCAAGGTGTTTGCGGGGCAGGACGCGGCCGCGGCACTGAAGGCGCTGGACGTGGCTCCCGACTTTGCAGCAACGGGCGCACCGCAGGGGCAGACGCTGGCGTTTGCGCATCGCAGGCTGGCGGATGGCGACCTCTACTTTGTGGACAACCGCGGCGACGGTGCGTCGAGCGTGGAGGCGAGCTTCCGCATGACGGGCAAGGCGCCGGAGCTGTGGTACTCCGAGGATGGGCATGTCGTTCCTGCGTCGTTCAAGATTGCGGATGGACGGACGACGGTGCCGCTGAAGATGGAGCCGTGGGGCACGGTGTTTGTGGTCTTCCGCAAGGCGACGACGGAGACGGCGCACACGGCCCCGCAGCCGGTGGAGACGACGGTGGCGACGGTGGAGGGCCCGTGGACGGTGAACTTTCAGCCGGACCGCGGCGCGCCTGCGTCAATCACGCTGGACAAGCTGATCTCGTGGACCGAGAGCAGCGACAAGGGCGTGAAGTATTTCTCCGGAACGGGGACCTATACGCAGACGATGCAGGCGGCGCCGGGATGGTTCAAGGCGGGGTCGAAGCTGATTCTTGACCTGGGCGACGTGAAGAACCTGGCGGTGGTGACGGTGAACGGCAAGGAACTGGGGACGGTGTGGCATGCGCCGTATCGCGTGGACGTGACGCATGCGCTGAAACCGGGCGCGAACCAGATCCAGGTGCAGGTGATCAACGCATGGGTGAACCGCCTGATTGGCGACCAGCAGCCGGATGCGACGACGAAGTACACGTTTGCGACATGGAAGGCCTACAAGGCGGATTCGCCGCTGCAGGCCTCGGGGCTGCTGGGACCGGTGACGGTGGTGGAGCAGGCCCGGCGCTAGGACGAGGTTGAACAGAAAACGCGATGCTCCGCAGCCGGTCTTTCCACTTCGAGAAAGGCCGGCTTCGGAGTATGCTGACGTCATGTCGGTTTGGCGCCAACGTCTGCGCGTTGTGACGCTTGTAGCCCTGGTTCTCATCCTCCTTACGCGTGAAGGCCGCTCGGCCGGACAGATTCGGCCAGAGCAGAGGGGCTCGCGCACGCTGGTGCTGGATGGCATGGGCAAGGGCACAGCGGATCTGGGGGGGCTCTGGGAGTTTCACGTGGGCGACGATCCCGCGTGGGCAAATCCGGGCTTTGACGACACAGGATGGGAACGGCTGCTGGCGGATGCGCCGTGGGGCGCGCAGGGGCATCCGTCGTACACAGGCTATGCCTGGTACCGGCGCCACATCAGCATCGTGCCGGAGCCGGGAGCGTCGGGCCAGTACCGGCTGCTGATGCCGGATACAGAGGATGCCTACGAGGTTTACTGGAACGGGCGGTTGGTGGGACGGTATGGGAAGTTCCCGCCTGACGCCTCCTGGTACTACAGCGTGTTTCCGCGGTCTTTCCCGATTGACGGCGGGATGGGCGGGGTGCTGGCGGTGCGGGTGTGGAAGGCGCCGCTGGATATCTTCTCCGTGGCTGAAGGCGGCGGAATCTACGACATGCCTGTGCTGGGGGATCCTGACTCGATTGGCCTCTATGAGCGGGCCATCGTGTGGAGCCAGGTGCAGCAGTATCTTTTTGACTACTCGCTGGTGCTGCTGAGGACCTTTGTTGCGCTGCTCTGCGTGGTGCTGTGGACCCGCAGCCGCACAGAGCAGTTGTTTCTCTGGGTAGGCGTCTACACAATTACGCCGGTCGGCCTCGGCATCCTTCAGAACCTCTTTTTCATTCCGTTTTCGTATGAGCTGGCGCGGTGCATCAATCAGCCACTCTACGCGCTGTCGAATGTCTCGCTATGGTTTCTGCTGGTTTGGCTGCTGCGCTTGAATGAGAGCCCTCGCATCGTGCGGTGGACCTATGAGCTGGCGCGGGCGACGATGATTATCGGGATCCTGGACGGCATGGTGGCTCTTTTCTGGGGCGCGGCGACGCTGTGGATGCAGTGGCTCGACGGGATTCTGGCAACGGGGATTCTGGTGTCGGAGCTGCTGCCGTTTGTGCTGATCGGACTTGGGCTGCGGCAAAGGCTGGATGCCTCGCGCTGGGCCGTGGCATTGACGGCCTTCCTGGTGCAACTGATTCGGACGATCGGCGACTCGAGCGCGCTGGGGCAGCGGTTCACGCACTGGACGCTCTATGCAAACCTGATTGACAACCACAGCATCCAGATACAGGGCGTGGTATTTGGCCCGGAAAAGATCAGCACACTGGCGCTGTTTGCCGCGATTCTGTATGCGGTGTACCGGTATGTGCTGGAGACGCAGGCGCGGCGCACGGCTCTGGAGCAGGAGATGCAGAGCGCGCGCGAGATTCAGCAAGTGCTGATTCCGGAGACGCTGCCGAATCTGAAGGGCTATGCGGTGACGAGCGCGTATTCGCCGGCGCAGGAAGTGGGCGGGGACTTTTTCCAGATTCTGTCGAATGTGGACGGATCGACGCTGGTGGCGCTGGGAGATGTGAGCGGCAAGGGCCTGAAAGCGGCCATGAACGTGGCCATGATTGTGGGTGCGATGCGCGCGGAGGCGGCGACGACGACGAGCCCTGGAGCGATTCTGTCGGCGCTGAACAACTGCCTTGTGGGGCGCATGCAGGGGGGCTTTGCGACGGGAGTGGTGCTGCGCATGGACCCGGATGGTCAGGTGATTTTCGCGAATGCCGGACACCTGCCACCGTATCTGAATGGACGGGAGCTGATGCTGGATCCGTCGCTGCCATTGGGTTTGGTCGGCCAGATGCATTATGGAGAGATTGCGGTGCGGCTGCAGCCTGGCGACCAACTGAGCCTCTACACGGATGGGTTGCTCGAAGCCAAGAACGAGGATGGCGAGCTATTCGGGTTTGAGCGGATGCACGCCCTCTTTGCCGCGCGACCGTCTGCCGAAGACGCCACTCAGGCGGCCATCGGCTTTGGTCAGGACGATGACATTACAGTGCTGACGCTGACGCGCCTGTCCGCAGGCGAGGAGTCCAAGACTGAGCTGCTGGCGCCGAGCCTGGCCCGGGCGAGTGCCTGAGAAGAACGGGGCGAACGAAAGAGCCACGACTGAAAAAGGAAAGGGCCTGCAGGGATGCTGCAGGCCCAAGGTGTATTAGGATGCGGAGCCGGGTCGCGGGTTAGGGCACCGGGCGCTATTGCCGGGCGGCTTAAGGATGGACGACCACGAAGTTTGCGGTGACAGGCCCTGCTGCCGCG
>JAGWML010000174.1 GCA_028873155.1 Acidobacteriota bacterium | reverse complement strand
ATAGAGACGTTCAGTACGATGCAGTGCGCCTGGACGGGGATGCCCGGAGCAGTCCGTCCGAGGCGACTCCCGGCAGCCATCGAGGAGGGAGTCCAGCTGATCCGATTCGGGTTAGGAAGAAAAAAGCGACCCGGAGAGCTCGCGCAGCGCCGTGGCGCGGGGGCGTCGCTTCTGGGGTTGTGGCTCCGGCGCGGCAAGCATACCGGCGATTTCTCGTAGCTCAGCGCGGGCATGGCCGACCACTGCTGCTACCGCCTCCGGATTGTCTTCCACCGGCGCTTCGCCGGCTGGCCGCTTGCGGGGTCTTCCGACACGGTGCGTCTGCGCCAGGGCCTGCCGCGCTCCGGCCAGCGTATACCCCTCGTCGTGGACCAGCTTCTTAATCTCGAGCGCCAGCTCGACCTCGCGTTTGCGATAGAGCCTCTGGCCCGTGCCGCTTTTGTTCGGCTTGAGTTGCGGGAACTGCGTCTCCCAGAAGCGCAGCACATAGGTCTCCACGCCGCAGATGCGCGCTACATCCCCGATCTTGAAGTACAGCCGGTCGGGAATCACGGTCTCGTCCTGCGCGCGCTTCTGTGCTGATTGGGTGGCCATGCGCATCACAAATCGGCGCCGCGCGTTGCGGCGCCGATTCCTTTCCCGCAGTATAGGCCAGCCTTGCAATGCAGATGCGGTGATTGCGGGCTGCCGGTATCTTTCCGGGCACGGTCCCCCGCCCGGCACCGCCCTGCGTATCTTATGCGGGCTTCAAGGCTTCCACGGCTGCGCGCGCCAAAGAGCCGTGCGGAGCCGCGCGCAGATACTGGCGGGGCCACGACGCCGTTTCACCCAGCGCAGCGGCCGCATGCACCGGGAAGTAGGGATCGCGGAGAAGCTCCCGCGCCAGCAGGACGAGATCCGCCTCGCCACCGGCCACAATCGCGTTTGCCTGTGCCGGCTCGGTAATCATGCCCACCGCGGCCGTCGCGATCCCGGCTTCTCTGCGAATCCGCGCTGCGAAGGGAACCTGAAAGCCGGGCCCTACTGGAATTTTTGCAAGAGGAACCAACCCGCCGGACGAAACGTCCACGAGATCCACGCCGCGTTTGCGGAATTCTTGCGCCAGCGCAACCGAATCGTCCGGCGTCCATCCGCCCTCAGCCCAGTCCGTGGCAGAGATGCGAACGAACAGGG
Source organism: Acidobacteriota bacterium (assembly GCA_028873155.1). Taxonomy (GTDB): domain Bacteria; phylum Acidobacteriota; class Terriglobia; order Terriglobales; family Acidobacteriaceae; genus Telmatobacter. The sequence continues at coordinate 5,249 of JAGWML010000174.1, read as the reverse complement.
GGAGATGCCCGGGCCAGACTGCTCGCACGGCTTGGACCACTTCAAGTGGCAGACGCATCCGGTTTTCCAGACTGCCACCGTAGGCATCCGTTCTGTGGTTGGAGAGCGGCGAGAGGAACTCATGCAGCAGGTAGCCATGCGCCGCGTGAATCTCCACAAAGTCAAAGCCAGCCGCCAGCGCTCGCCGCGCTCCGTCGGCAAAGGCCTTCACGATTTCCGCCCGTCCCGCCGCATCCAGGGCATGCGGCACGGCGTAGCCCTCGCTGAAGGCCACCGCACTCGGCGCCACGGGTGTCCAGCCGCCTTCTTCCGGCCGCAACAGCCGCTCGCCGCTAAACGGCGGAGCCATGCCGCCCTTCCGCCCAGCATGCGCCAGTTGAATCCCCACGCGCGCTCCCTGCCCGTGCACGAAGCGCACAATCCGCTGCAGACCTTCGATGTGCGCATCTTTCCAGATGCCCACGTCGGCCGACGAGATGCGGCCTTCCGGCGTCACGGCAGAGGCCTCAACAATCACCAACCCTGCGCCGCCCTGCGCGCGGCTGCCCAGGTGCACGAGGTGCCAGTCGCTCGTGAAGCCGTCTTCAGCCGAGTACTGGCACATGGGAGAGACGCCAATGCGATTGGGAAAGACAACGGAGCGGAGATGAAACGGAGAAAAGAGAGGATGACTCATGTGCGAGCTGCACCTTATCGGAAGGATGAGTAAAACGATCTACATGCATAGATGTGCCGGGACCGGCGTTCGATGCAGGGCATTGCCTCGCGGGGTTAGACTGTTGGGGTTTGCCATCCGGATCATCACTCTGCTGTGAAAAGGTACGCCGTCCATGAAAGTGTTTCGTCCCGCCCTTGCTTCTCTCGCGATTGCCGCGGCCCTCGTCGCTCTGCCCTGCGCCCGCGCCCAGTGGAACCCGCCCAATCCCGTTGTCAGTTTTCAAAAGCAGGGCGACAGCCTTGAGGTGAGCCAGAAGGCCGGCCTGCTGCGCCTGCAGGTTTGTGCCCCGGATGTTCTGCACGTCACGTACTCGGCGGCCGGCATGAGTGCGCCGCCGCGGCCTTCCGATCATGTCGTCATCAAGAAGGCATGGCCTGCTGCGGATTTCAACGTCACGTCGGACGACAAGAGCGTTACGCTCACCACCGCGTTGCTCAAGGTCGTCATCGAGCGCGAATCCGGCGCGATCCACTACTTCAGCGCCGGTGGCGACAACCTCACCACGGACAGCTACCGCTCGCTGCGGCCCGTGGATGTGAACGGCGAAAACACCTTCCATGCGGAGGTCTTCTTCGCCATCTACGGCTCGCATGAAGGCCTCTACGGCCTTGGGCAGCACCAGGCCGGCGTGTGGAACTATCGCGGCGAGACGGTCGATCTCTCCCAGGAAAACACCAACATCGCCGTTCCTCTGCTTGTGTCCTCGAACGGCTACGGGATCTTCTGGAACAATCCCTCGCCCAGCCGCGCGAACAACCGCTTCATTCACTCGCTTTACCTGAGCGCCGAGGTGGCCGACCGCATCGACTACTACTTTATCTACGGCCCGGGCGCCGACCAGATCATCGGCCACTATCGCGACCTGACCGGCCAGGTGCCCCTCTTCGGCCGCTGGGCCTATGGCTTCTGGCAGTGCAAGAACAAGTACCAGTCGCAGCAGGAGCTCGAGTCCGTTGCCGCGAAATATCGAGAGCTTCACATCCCCGTGGACAACATTGTGCAGGACTGGTTCTGGTGGGTCACCATGGGCGAGATGAAGTGGAACCCCAACTACCCCGATCCGCAGGCACTCATCGACACGCTCCACAAGGAACATTTCCATCTGATGGTCTCAGTGTGGCCGTTCTTCCGGCCGGGCACCGAGGTCTACGACCAGTTCGACCGCAACGGATGGTTCGTTGCAAAGACGCTCACCGGCGGCTTCCATCCTGTGGGTCAGGCGCTCTATGACGCCACCAACCCCGACGCCCGCCATCAGTACTGGGCGAACGTGAATGCCGCGCTGTTCCAGAAAGGCGTCGACGCCTGGTGGCTCGACACGGACGAGCCTGAGACCGAAGGCCGCGAAGACAATATCCTCGTCGATCACAAGCTCGCCGTCGGCTCGGGCGCGCGCTACGCCAACACCTATCCGCTCTTCCACGCGGGCGGGGTCTCCGAGGGCCAGCAGGCAGCCTCGCAGCAGAAACGGGTCTTTATCCTCTCGCGCTCTGCCTACGCAGGCTCGCAGCGCTACGGCGTCACGGCGTGGTCCGGCGATGTGCTCTCCGACTGGGTGACCTTCCACCGCCAGATCTCGGCCGGCCTCAACTACGCCATCAGCGGCATGCCCTATTGGACGACCGACATCGGCGGCTTCATCTCCGGCGGCAACTTGAATGACCCGCAATTCCGCGAGCTCTTCGTTCGCTGGTTCCAGTTCGGCACGTTCTCGCCCATCTTCCGCGTCCACGGCACGCGCAATCCCGACGAGAATGAGCTCTGGTCGTACGGCCCGGAGAATCAGAAGATTCTTGTCGACTATGACACGCTGCGCTATCGCCTGCTGCCCTACATCTACTCCGAGGCGTGGCAGGTCACCAGCAACCACTCCACACTGATGCGCCCCCTCGTCATGGACTGGCGCACCGACGTCGTTGCGCAGAACACCGGCGATGAATATCTCTTCGGTCCGTCCATTCTTGTCAGTCCTGTTTATACGCAGGGCGCCACCAGCCGCACCGTCTATTTGCCCGCCGCCACCTGGTACGACTTCTGGACCGGCGACACGATCGCAGGCGGCAAGCACATCAGCGCCGACGCGCCACTCGCGAAGCTGCCGCTCTACGTGCGTGCAGGCTCGATCGTCCCCATGGGCCCTGCGATGGAGTGGTCCACTGAGAAGCCCGCCGACCCCATCGAACTGCGCATCTATCCAGGAGCCGACGGCGACTTCACCCTCTACGAAGACGAGAACGACAACTACGACTACGCCAACGGCGCGCACGCTACCATCCCGCTCCACTGGGATGATGCGACGCACACGCTCGCCATCGGAGCGAGTCAGGGCACCTATCCCGGCATGCTGCCGCAGCACACCTTCCGCCTGGTCGTCGTCGGAAAAGATCACGGCACGGGCATTGGCGAGACTGCCGCGGCGAATACCACCATTCACTACTCAGGTGAGGCTGTGAGCGTAAGGCCGTGATGGCATCTCTTACCCGCTGCGGGGCCACATCGATGATTGGTCCCGCAACAGGCTCACTCGTCGACGGTCCGCTCGCTACAATCAATCCATGAGCAAAACTGCTGTCGCCACCGTCTCTGCTCCCGCCGCTATCGGCCCGTACTCGCAGGCCATCCGTAGCGGCAATCTCATTTTTACCGCCGGGCAAATCGCGCTCGATCCGGCCACCGGTCAGGTCGTCGCCGGCGGCATCGCCGAGCAGACCACGCGCGTGCTCGAAAACCTGAAGGCCATCGTGGAAGCCGCAGGCTCCAGCCTCGCGAAGACGGTCAAAGCCACGGTCTTTTTGAAGGACTTCAACGATTTCGCTGCCATGAACGCGGTGTACGGCGCCTATCTCGCGCCCGCTGGCATTGCCGCGCCTGCGCGCAGCACGGTCGAAGTCTCCCGTCTGCCCAAAGATGTTCTCGTTGAAATCGAGCTCGTCGCCGAACTGTAAGCGACCTTCCCCAGGAGGTTGAACCCATGAGCGAAGCCAAAGAAAAGGTCGTACGCACAGAGGACGAGTGGCGCGCCCAACTGACGCCTGAGCAGTATCACGTGCTGCGCGAGAAGGGCACGGAGCGCCCGTTTACCGGTCCGCTCACCCAGAATCATGAAACCGGCAACTACCATTGCGCGGGCTGCGGCGCGCTGCTCTTTCTCTCTGGCGCCAAGTTCGACTCGCACTGCGGCTGGCCCAGCTTCATGCTGCCTTCGGACTCTAGCGCCGTCGAGGAGCATGAAGATCTGACCTTCGGCATGCGCCGCATTGAAGTGACCTGCGCCCGCTGCGGCGGCCACCTCGGTCACGTCTTTCCCGATGGGCCACGCCCCACCGGCCTGCGCTACTGCATCAACTCTGCATCGCTCACCTTTGAGCACGCAAAATAAAAGCGGCGGCGAGGATGGCCCGCCGCCGCAGTGTTTTTCGCTGCCGTTAAATCAGCTCGCAGCCTGCAAACCAGTAGCCAATCTCGAAGGCTGCCGTCTCTTCGCCGTCCGACCCGTGCATCGCATTCTCCTGGATCGAGCCCGCGAACTTCTTGCGAATCGTGCCCTCTTCCGCCTGCGCCGGATTGGTCGCGCCCATCAGCCTGCGCAAATCGGCAATCGCGTTGTCCTTTTCGAGCACCATCAGGAACAGCGGTCCCGACGACATGAAGGCGCACAGGTCGTTGAAGAACGGCCGCTCCTTGTGCACATGGTAGAAGCCCCTGGCCTGCTCCACTGAGATCGCGGCTTTCTTGATGGACACAATTCGGAATCCCGCCTTCTCAATCTCGGCAAGGATCGCTCCGGTATAGCCCTTGCGGACCGCGTCGGGCTTGATGATGCTGAACGTGCGCTGCGCCACTGCGTTTCTGCTCCTCACAATAAAGTGGTTGTTCAATTTATTGTACCGGCCCGGCCTGTGCATGCCGCGGACTCTCCGGCTCTGCTAGAGTGTCCGCATGTCGCGCCGCTCTTTTTTCCCGATGGTACAGTCCTCAATCCTCCTGACTGCACTGGCTGCTTCGCTGGCCGCGCAAACTCCTGCCGCGCCCGCGCCGTCTGCTCAGCATGAGCTCAAGGTCTTCGATCGCTCGCTGATCGACACCTCCGTGAACCCATGCGAGAACTTTTACCGCTTCAGTTGCAATGGCTGGCTCAAGCGCAATCCGCTGCCGCCCGATCAGGCTGAGTATGGCCGCTTCACGGAGCTCTACGAAATCAACCGCCTGCATCTGCGCCAGATCCTCGAACTGGCCGCCGCGCCCGTGCCCACGCGCACGCCCAACGAGCAGAAGATCGGTGACGAATACGCCAGTTGCATGGACGCAGCGGAGATCGACAAACAGGGCCTCGCGCCCATCCAGCCCGAGCTCGAACGCATCGCCGCGCTCCAATCCCTGGACCAGCTGCCCACGCTCCTCGGCCATCTTCACACTGTCGGCGTCGATGCCTTCTTCGGCCTTGACGCGGAGCAGGACTTTGCCAACTCGAGCGCGATGATCTCGTTCTACAGCGCTGGCGGTCTCGGCCTGCCCGAGCGCGACTATTACA
>JAGWML010000173.1 GCA_028873155.1 Acidobacteriota bacterium | reverse complement strand
CTGTTGTGCCGTTTCTGCCGGTAACGGGCGACCGAACTTCGCGCGATACCATTGTTCGAGCCAGGGGTTACTGGTCTGGGCAAACATCGGGACACTTGTGCCAACAGCGACGATGCCGATGATGAGGGCATTGAATAACGGGTGTTTCATGGTCATCTCCAGATGTGAAGTAACATCGCCGCCTTAATGTGCATGCGGGACGCCAAGCCTGGAGAACGAAGCCTGTTCCTTTTATCTGTCACATTTCACGGATAGTTGAGCGTGTGGACCGCAAGGAGGGAGATTGCCGTTCACTGCCCTGCGCCGCCTTGGATGGGACAATGAGTGCCGGAAATGGTCCAGTTCAACTAAGTGGGGCGAATGGAGCGAGCCAGTCCCGGAAGCGCTGCGATCAGCTTCCGTGCCCATAGAGCGGCAGCGGCATTTCGCCCAACGCAATCCCGGTCGATCAGTGCGTCAGGTTGAGCTTTCAGGCGCTGGAGGCAGAAGAGCGAATTTCTCCATCCGGTAAATGAGGGTCTTCCGGCTGATATTGAGGTAGCGGGCTGCCTGGCTCTGGTTCCAGGAATGTTTTTCGAGAGCCTGAAGGAGGATTTCCTTTTCGATCTGTTCGAGGTCGATGCCTTCTTCCGGGAGCTTGAGGCTGATGCTGGCGATCCGGGACGCGGAACTCCGAACTTCGAGCGGAAGTTCGTCTACGCCGATTTTGTTGCTCCTCGCCAGCACTGAAACTCGCTCGATCACGTTCTGCAACTCCCGGACATTGCCCGGCCAGTTGTATTGCCCGAGCTTCTCGAGAGCTTCCTCGGTGATGGATAAGCCCGGGATAGCGTACCGGTCGGAAAACTGCTTCACGAAGTGCTGCGCGAGCAAGGGAATGTCTTCCTGGCGCTCGCGCAGCGGAGGCACGTCGATGGTGACAACACTCAGCCGGTAGTACAAGTCTTCGCGGAACTGGCCGTCCTCGACCAGGTTCTTCAGGTTGCGATTCGTGGCGGCAAGAATGCGCACATTCACCTTGATGGAATGGGCATTGCCGACCTTATCGATCTCCCGCTCCTGGATAACCCGCAAAAGCTTCACCTGGAGGGGAAGCGAAAGCTCGCCCACCTCATCGAGAAAGATCGTGCCTTCGTTGGCAGACTCGAACTTGCCGGCGCGATCCGCAATGGCGCCGGTGAAAGAACCCTTGCGGTGGCCGAATAACTCCGACTCGGCAAGATTCTCCGGAAGTGCTCCGCAGTTCACGGTGACAAATGGCTTGTTGGCCCGAAGGCTGGTTTGATGGATGGCTTTGGCGAGCAGTTCCTTGCCGGTGCCAGACTCACCAGTCAGAAGCACGGTGGAATCGCGCCGCGCGACCTGGGCCGCGATTTCGAGAATGCTGCGCATCCGGCGAGACTGGGCGAGGATGCTCTCAAAACGAAAGCTGTCGCCGGCGAACTCGCGCAGCCGCCGGTTTTCATCGACCAGCTCCTTTTGCTCGAGGGTGCGGCGTACGCTGAGTTTGACCTCATCGGCCTTCAGAGGCTTGAGGATGTAGTCGGTTGCGCCGAGCTTCAGGGCTTCAACCGCGTCGTCCACTGTGGCAAATGCCGTAATCAGGATGAAGGGGATATCCGGATTATCGCCCTTGATCTTTCCCAGCAGGTCGAGGCCGCTCATGCCCGGCATGCGCACATCGGTGATGACCAGAGCGGGAGCGCGCTGCTCAAATGCGCGGAGGCCGGCCTTTCCGTCCTCGGCCGTGACCGTTCGATAGCCATCCTCCTGGAGCCAGAACTCAATCAAGCGGCGTTGGCTGGCATCGTCGTCAACAATAAGGATCGGAGCAGTTGTCATGCAGTTGCCTTCCTAACCGGAACTGATTCAGGCTCCCCGGAAACAAGCGGGAAAATGACGGCGAAAGTTGCGCCGCGATCTGAGTTATTCGACACCGTGATCTTGCCTCCGTTCCCTTGAACGATCTGAAAGGCGATGGAAAGACCAAGCCCTGTGCCGGCCGCGCGCGTCGTAAAGAAAGGGTCGAAGATGCGCTCCAGATTCTCCGGCGCGATTCCGACACCCTGATCGACCACTTCCAAAATCACCGATCCGCCTTCCTGCCGCGAGCGCAACACAATCTCCCCACCATCCGGCATTGCCTGGACCGCGTTGAGCGCCAAGTTGAGCAGCACCTGCCGGATCTGCTCGGCATCGACCGCAATCTGCCCTGTTCCGTTGAACTCGACACGGATTTCGGTGTGGGCCATCCGAGCAGTCTCGCTCACGAGGCTTGCTACTGACTGGAGCAGCAATTCTGGTTCCAAAAAGCTCTTGCGTGGCGTCTGCGGCCGTGCGAAGTCGAGGAAGTTCGTCAGCAGAGACTTCAGACGCTCGACCTCTTTGCCCGCCATCTCGGCGAACTCCTGGCGCGTCTCAGCAGGCAATTCCGGGCGCTTCAGAATTTGTACAGCTCCATCCAAACCGCCGAGAGGATTCCGAATTTCGTGCGCAAGGCCAGCGGAAAGCTCCCCTAGCGCCGAGAGGCGGTCGGCGCGGCGAACCTGTTCCACGGAAGCCTGAAGCTGGGCATAGGTCTCGCTCAGCTTGGCTGCGGTTTCCTGGATCTTCTGCTTTTGTCTGCGCTCAGCATCGGCAAGAACCCCGATCAGCGTGGCGATGACGAAGAACATGCCAATTTCGACGTATTGCGCAATGCTGTACTCCTCGTTTGCCCCCCACGCCATGACGATATGCGGGATGTAGAGGATCCCGGCAATGCCCGCAGCCAGCAGACCGCCACGCCATCCGAACCACCAGGCCATCAGCAGAATCGGTATGTAGTAAGCGCGCTGGAGAAGCGGGTGCAGCACGAAGTGGCTGGTGGGGGTGAGATAGTGCAGCAGGGACACCACCACAATCGCACCGATCAGGGTCGTTGCGCGCAAACGTCTCTGACTGCCGGCACTCACGGACGCACTCCTTTTCAACTCCTATCTTCTCTTATGGTGGCGGAAATTGGCGCTCTGCAGCCGGGGCAAGAGCCGCGGTAATTGCCTTGAATGCGCCAGCACCTGCCTCAAATGCGCCAACGCGGCAATAACTCCTAGCACCAGAAGTATGACGAATTTCGCACAAGGCTCACTCCTGGAATCATTTATCCGATTTGAGGGTATGGCAAGCGAGATGCTTATTAGGATGGCGCATGACCCAAGCGACCACACTATCCGCACTCCGAACGCCGGCCGGGAATCGTGAAACCCGCGGATGCAGGCGCCCGCTGCAGCAGGCCAACAACCCCGGAGCGCCAGGTGATCTGGATCACATACCGTTGGGGACACTGGGCGCAACCATGGAGGCACGGGGATGAGGCGATTCGCCAAATTCGTTGCGGGCTTGCTAGTCGCTCTAACGGCGATGCCCGTGCTGGCTCTGACGCCCTGCCGTCAGACAATGCACTCCATGAAATGCTGCACATCGGAGTGCCCGATGATGGCGACGTCGGCGGTCGCGAAGGTCGCTGCCCGGACGGGCACGGAAATCACCACACCCGTCTGCTGCGGCACAACGTCTCATCGGGCAATACCGCTTAACGATCAACGGACAACAGAGAGCCGGTCAGATCTGGTGGCGATGCACAGCCAACCGGATATCGGATTCGTCGTACCGGCAGCGAACCGCGAATCAATGCCACAACGCACGGGGCCGCCCTTCTCCCTGCCATTTCGCGAAGGTCTCTGCACCTTTCTGATCTAACCCTCTTTCCGTCGCCCGGAGTTTGTCGGATCGTCGCTCCGAAACTCTGTCCCCTCCAGGTGAACCGTAGTTGCTCGCACACCAAGAAAGCCAAATCCTTTCTGCCCTCTCCGGTGGGCGAAGGACTCTCAAGTTCGGAGACTCTGCTTATGTTTTCTCGAATATGGACACGCTGCATGATGATCATCCTCCTTCCGGCACTCGCTGTCGTTCTGAGCGGGATTCCAATGGTAGCTCAGGCAGCAAAACAGCCTGCAGGACGGCAGGATCATCCGGCAATGGCTCCGCTCCATTGGGAAAGCGCTGCGCGAATGCACAAAACCTTTCTTCTCGGAAAAGATCGTGGCACCTTTGCGGTCGATGCGAGAGGAATCGAGTTTCGGATGGCAAACGGGCGCAGCCTGAAATGGACTTTCGGAGATATTCACACCGTCTACATCACGCCGCACCGTCTGGTGCTCAAGACGTACTTGAACCGGAGCCTGCATCGGCCCGGAGAGCGTGAGTACCGGTTCGACTTGACCCAGACACTGCCTCCGGCCGTGGCGGCGGGCGTTGCGGATGCGGTTGCGCGGCCATCGCAGAATGCGGACCCCGATCCGAACGCTGCGGCAATCGTCACGATTCCTGTTCGTCACCGGACCTTGACCGGCGGCACGAATGGGGTGTTGCGGATTCGCAACGAAGGCATCGATTTTGTTGCAACCTCATCCGAAGACAGCCGGAGTTGGCGATGGGCGGATCTTCAGACATTGTCCGATCCAGACGCCTATCACCTGTTCGTGTTCGGCTTCAGAGATACCTACACCTTCGACCTGAAGGCCCCACTCTCCCGCAAGGTGTTCGACTGGGCCACCGACGAAATCTATCAGCACACTGAATCCGCGGACGAGCCAGGAGCTTCGATCCCGAACGAGCCAGTGAACGGCCGAGCGAAGGAACACGATGAATAGCCTCTCCAAACCATATCCGTGGATCGTGGCGGGAATCCTGTTGCTCTGCGCAGGACTATCAGGAGCGCAGACGAACGCCGGCGACTCTGAGACAAGCCTTCCGCCAACTCCTTCCGCATCCTTACCATCTGAACCAGCGCAAGCGGGACCGGCAGGCGTGAGTTCTCCAACTGCCCCGGTGGACGCAGAACAGGCAACCGCAGACTCACAGGTCACCCTGCAGCAACTGGTTGAGACTGCGCTGGCACGAAATCCCGCGATCAAGCGAGCTGCGGAGCGGTTCGAGGCACAGCGCGCGCGCGCTCCCCAGGCGCGTTCGCTGCCCGATCCCATGGTCTCCGGCGGATGGATGGGAAACATTACTCCATTCAGCGTGCAACATGGTGACCCATCGAGTTACAGGGGACTCACGGTGAGCCAGGATCTTCCCTTTCCCGGAAAGCTCGGACTGCGCGGCAAGATAGCCGACCGCGAGGCGGAGGCCGGGCGGTGGGAGTATGAGCAGACGCGGCGCCAGGTTGTCTCCGAAGTAAAGGCTGCCTACTACGCGTACTACTACGACACGATGGCGCTCGAAATCACCGAAAAGAACAAGGATCTCCTTCAGAAACTCGAAAACATCGCCGAAGCCCGATACCGTGTCGGCAAGGGCATTCAGCAGGATGTGCTGAGAGCGCAGGTGGAGGTTGCGCGGATCGATCAGAAGCTCATTGTTCTGCGCCAGGAGGAGCACACGGCGCAAGCGCGGCTCAACACATTGCTTTACCAGGATCCCGAATCTCCGCTCCCGCCGCCCGCACCAGTCAAGCCCGCGGACTTCCATGACTCACTCGAAGACCTCTACGCGATGGCGCACCAGAATGACTCCGGTCTGGAACGCGACCGGCGAATGATCGAGAGCAGCCAGGACAGTGTAAAGCTCGCGCAAAAGGCCTACGATCCGAACTTCAGCGTCGCCTACACCTACCAGCAGCGCCCCGATATGGCGGATATGCACGGAGTCATGGTCGGGATCAATATCCCCGTCTTCTTCCGCAGCAAGCAGCGCGAGGGTGTGATCGAAGCCAGCCACGACCTGAATGCAGCCAATCGCGACTTCGATGATCGCCTGACGGCAGTCAATTTCGAGATCAAACAGCAGTATCTTGCGGCAACGGCGTCGCGGGACCTGATGAATCTTTACGCAAAGGCCATCGTACCGCAGTCGTCGTTGGCGCTCGAATCCTCGATGTCCGCCTACGAGGTGGGCAAGGTGGACTTTCTCTCCATGCTCGATAACTTCGTGTACGTGCTCGACTACGAAGTCGGTTACTACCAGGAACTGAGCAACTACGAGACCGCGCTGGCCCGGATCGAGCCGCTGGTCAACACCGATCTGACGGAATAGGAAGGAACAGTCATGAAATTCGCTTTCACAACGCGCGCGCTGGTCATCGGTATCGCATTGCTGATTGCCGGAATTGTGCTGGGAGGAGGGTCGGCGTACTGGTATGCGGTGCACAAAGAGGCCGCAGCCCGCCAGACCGCAGCGTCCCCAGGGCAGCAGGCCTCCTCGCAAGCCGGCAGCATGGACAATATGCCCGGGATGGATATGTCCGGCAAGCAGGCTAAGGGAAGCACCGCGGGCTCGGGTCAGGACATGAGCAATATGCCAGGAATGGACATGTCAGGAGGCTCCGGCGACCAGGCCGCAAGCATGGCGAATATGACGCCGGGAACGGTCATGCTCGACGCGGCTACCCAGCAAAAGAT
>JAGWML010000172.1 GCA_028873155.1 Acidobacteriota bacterium | reverse complement strand
GATCTCAATCCCGCCGGACTCGACAAGAGCTTTGACCTGCACGACGCGGTCTATCGTCGCATCTTCACGCGTTGTGGCCTGAAGTTCGTCGCCGTCGAGGCCGACTCCGGCGCGATGGGCGGCTCGCAGTCGCAGGAGTTCATGGTCTATACCGATGCCGGCGAAGACCTGATCGCAAGCTGCCCGGTCTGCGGCTACGCGGCCAATCTTGAGAAAGCCACCTCGCGCCTTGAACCCGTGACCGAGATGGAGCCCACTGGCGACGGAAAGCCGGAGCTGGTCCACACGCCCGGCTGTGCGGCGATAACGGACGTGGCCGCCTTCTTCAAAATCTCTCCGGCAAGCGACATCAAGTGCGTGGCCTACATGGCGCTCAAGCGCGGCACCAACGGCGCGAAGGACTCCTGGCACGGCGTCACCACATTTCTGCGCGGCGACCACCAGGTGAATGAGACCAAATTGCTCGGCGCCATCGGCGCTGCAGAGCTTCGTACCATGCAGGCCGAAGAGCTGACGCAATACATGAACGGCCCGGCAGGCTATCTTGGGCCCGTCGGCCTCAAGCATGACGCCAAGCCGCTCGGCGAAGGTCTTACTGTCCTCATCGACAAATCCCTCGAAGGCCGTAAGAACATGGTCTGCGGAGCCAACAAGCTCGACTATCACCTCCGCAATGTCACGCCCGGCCGCGACTTCACCTGGACCCTGGCTGCCGACATTCGCAACGTCAATGAAGGCGAAGCCTGCCCGAAGGACAACTGCTCCGGCAAGCTCGTCGTCGGCAAGGCCGTTGAAGTCGGCCATATCTTCAAGCTCGGCTACAAGTACTCCGAGTCCATGGGCGCGCGCGTCCTCGACCCCAACGGAAAAGAAGTCACGCCCATCATGGGTAGCTACGGCATCGGCATCGAGCGCATCCTCACCGCCGCCATCGAGCAATCGAACGACGCCAACGGATTCTGGCTCCCCGCCTCCATCGCGCCCTTCACCGTCGTGGTCACCGTCACCAACGTGGCCGACACCGCGCTGCGCGAGACCGGCGAAAAGCTCGCTGCCGAACTCGAAGCCGCGGGCCTCGACGTTTTGCTGGATGACAGAGACGAGCGCGCCGGCGTCAAATTCAAAGATGCAGACCTGGTCGGCATCCCCTACCGCATCAACGTGGGCAAGAAAGCCGCAAGCGGAGTCGTGGAGCTCGTTCGCCGTGCAACCGCAACCAGCATGGATATTCCGCTCGGCGAAGTTGCAGCGCACGTCAAAGAGCGCGTGCAGGAAGACGCACTGCTCACGCAGGTGAACGCGTAAGAATCAAACCAACGGAGAGTGCATGAAGGTCAAAGTCAAACTGCCGAAGCTCGGAGCGCTCTCTGTGAAGAAGATCCTGCTCGGCGGCGCGCTCGCCTGCGTGCTCGTAGCCGGCCTCCTCGGCCTCAGCGTGTTCTTCTTCTATTACTTCAAGTATCAGGGCATTGTGGATGCGCGGCTTAAGGAGCCGCTCTTTGCCAATACCGCCAAGATCTATGCGGCTCCGCGCGAGCTCCGGCCCGGGCAAAAGATCGGCATCCGGCTCATCGCCGGCGAACTGCGCGAGGCAGGCTATACCACCGACGGCGCCTCCAGCACGTCGCCCATGGGCAGTTACACCGAGGGCCCACTCTCTCTCACCGTGCATCCCGGCCCGCAGTCGTACCACTCTGAAGACGCGGCAACCATCCGCATCAGCAACGGCACCATCACCTCCATCACCGATGACCACGGACAGCCGCTGTCGAGTTATGAACTCGAGCCGCTGCTCATCACCGGCCTCAGTGAAGACGCCAACCGCACCAAGCGCCGTCTCATCACCTACGACGAGATTCCGCCAAATCTCGTCCAGGCCGTGCTCGCCATTGAAGACCGCCGTTTCTTCGAGCACAGTGGCGTCAACTACGGCCGCCTGATTGAAGCCGGCATCCGTGACGTCGCCACCGGGCAGAAGCAGCAGGGCGGCTCCACGCTGACCATGCAGTTGGCACGCGGCTTCTTCCTTTCACCGGAGAAGCGCCTCAAGCGCAAGATCATCGAGATCGTCATCACCTTCCAGCTCGAACATCGCTTCAGCAAAAAGCAGATCTTCGAGATGTACGCCAACCAGATCAACCTGGGCCAGCGCGGCAGCTTCTCAATTGATGGCTTCGGCGAGGCGTCGCAGGCTTACTTCGGCAAAGACGTTCGCCAGTTGACGCTCTCCGAGAGTGCGCTGCTGGCCGGCATGATTCAGAGGCCCAATTACTTTTCGCCCTTCCGCCATGCTGACCGCGCCATCGAGCGGCGCAACATCGTGCTGGATTCAATGGTGGAAACAGGCGCTATTACCAAGGACGAAGCTGAACAGGCCAAGGCCGAGCCGCTGCATCTCGCGCCCGGCAGCGTCGATGCCAGTGAGGCGCCCTACTTCGTCGATCTTGTGCGCGACGAGCTGGGCCAGAAACTGGGCGACAGCGAATTCAATCGCGAGGGCCTCCGCATCTACACCTCGCTCGATCCGGACCTGCAGCGAGTCGCCACCAATGCGGTTGAGTCCACCATGCCGCAGATTGACGCGCAGGTAGATCGCCTGCACGCTCGACAGAAGAAGCTGGGCCAACCCTACATCTATCCCCAGGTCGCGCTGGTCGCCATCAACCCGCATACAGGCCAGGTGCTGGCGCTCGTCGGCGGGCGCAGCTACGGCTCCTCGCAGTTGAATCATGCAGTCGCCAGGCGGCCAACGGGCTCCATCTTCAAGCCCTTCGTGTATGCCGCCGCTTTCCAGACCGCCGCGGAAGGAACCATGTTGCCCGGCCAGAGCCGGCTCTTCTCTCCCATCACCCTGCTGAACGATCAGCAGACCACCTACGACGAAGGTACGAGCCAGGAGTACACGCCGCGCAATTACAAAGGCGAGTACTACGGCGAGATCACTGCGCGCTACGCGTTGCAGCGCTCCGACAACAATGCCACCATTGCGCTGGCCAGCATGGTAGGATTTGACCGCGTGGCCGCGCTTGCGCGGGATGCGGGCATCAAAAGCGCCCAGCCCACACCCTCCATGGCCATCGGCACCTACGATGCAACGCCTATGGATATGGCCGGGGCCTATACCATCTTTGCCAACAACGGCCTGCACCTTGACCCGTGGATGCTGGCCAGCGTGCGTACGCCGCAGGGCGATGTCATCCGCGACTTCACGCCGGATACGCGTCAGGTGCTCGATCCGCGCGTCGCCTTCCTGACCACCAGCATGCTGGAAGCCGTGTTGCAGGGCAACGGGGGCAACCCCTGCGAGATCGACGGGCGAGATTACTGCGGCACCGGCGCCGGTGTGCGCAACATGGGCTTCACCGCTCCAGCCGCGGGCAAAACCGGCACGGACCACGACGCCTGGTTCGCCGGCTTCACCACCAATCTGCTCTGCATCGTGTGGGTAGGCAACGACGACTACACCGACATCAAGCTCGAAGGCGCGCATGCCGCCGCCCCCGTCTGGGCTGAGTTCATGAAGCGCGCAGTGGCGCTGCCGCAGTACTCCGACACGCACGACTTCACGCCGCCGGACGGCGTCACACTGGTGAGCATTGACAGGGCTTCCAATCTTCCCGCGGATGCTTCGTGTCCTGACGATTACACCGCCGCGTTTTTGAACGGCACGGTTCCCATCGAGACCTGCGACCATCCCGATCACCGCAACTTGCTCCAGAAAATCTTCGGCTTCGGCAAAAAGTAGACCGCGCTGCATCCATGCGCGTCAGGGGAACGGCTGGCAGCGCGTGCACCAGAAGGTCATGCGCACATCAGGGCCCTGCAGCCGGCGCTCGATGCGCTCTTCGCACTTGCGGCAAGGCTCACCTGCTCGCCCGTACACCCACAGGCTCTCCGCCGGATCGGAATCGTGCGTCGTCCGGCGATGCAGTCCGCGAAAGGTGACGATTCGTTCACCAGAATCCTCCATCACGTTCGCTGCAATAAGTTTCTGCGCGGTAGCAATAATCTGGTCGATTTGCGCCACGCTCAGTGCAGCAACCTTTGCGAAGGGATGAATGCTGCACACAAAACAGATCTCCGACTTGAAGACATTGCCTACGCCTGCCATCACCTCCTGATGCAGCAGAACGTCGCCGATCTCTTCCTGCGCGCAGGCACGCACGCGCTCCGCCGCGGCCGCCGTATCAAACTCGGGGCTCAATACATCGAGTGAAGAGGATGGAATGCGACGATCGCGCGGGAGCGACTGCTCGGTGTGCATCTGCGCGACGGGCACGCGAAATCCCACGGCAACATACTCCGAATTCTCGAGCAGGATGCGCATATTCGCGCGCGGCTGCTGCCAACGCTCGCCGGGCCGATAGAGATGCCACGCGCCGCTCATCAGCATGTGCGTGGCCAGCGTGGCTCCGCCGGAGAAGTGAATCAACAGCCACTTGCCGCGCGACTCCACGCCGTTCACCATGCGCCCGGTCAGCGGCGCGTCGTCGTGGAAGCGCGTCAGCAGCGGATACGTAGACTGGAACCGCGTCACCGGCCTGCCCGCCAGCGCCCGGCCCAGCGCCCGCGCCGTGCGAAAGATTGTGTCTCCCTCAGGCATCGCGGTTATTGCACCTCGTGGCTCGGCGGCTCGTGCAGCGCCATCGGAATCCGCCGCAGATGCATCCCAAGCGGCCCCGCATAAAAGCCCGCATCCTGCAGGAATCGCGCCATCCCATGGGCCGCCACAGGCTGGCCGTTGATGCTTGTAATCAGCATCCCCTGGTGGCTGCTGCGTTCCATGCGCTGTTGCCCACGAGCGCACAGAAAATGCGCCAGCCCGCCCGCCACCTGCGATCGCTCCGGTTCTTCCGCAGGCAGAAAGACAAGCAGGTTCGGATTGTTGCGCCGCAGCCACGCAACCAGCTCTCCGTTGCGCAAAATCACCTCTGCATACGCAGCGCGGGTCAGCACGCGCGGCGCGGTCTCCACATCGTCGTCCATCGCGGGCAGCTCAGGCCAGCGCAGCACAGACCCATACGGATTCGCCGGGTCGGCCGCGGCAAGCTGCACAAACTCTGGCTTCTCATCGGTGGGCTCGGCGCGCAGGCGGCGCAGCAGGTCCACCGCCGCCGGCAGCGCAAATTGTGCCGCGCCCAGGCCCGCCACAAAGTAGCCGCGTCGCACGCGCCCGCTGTCTTCCAGCGCCTTCAGCACGTCGTAGACGGCGCTGAAACCGCCCGGCACATTCTCCGCCGCCACCGCTTCGCGCGTCAGCACGCCGTAGCGGTGCAGCAACTGCTGCGCCAGCGCATGGCTCGCCTCCGTCGCACTGGGACTTCCCTGCCCACCGCGCTGCGGCAACGCGGACCAGCGCCCCTGCGCGTTGGGCGGAGTCGTCCGCCGTGAGCGAAACACCACCCCCGTTTGCAACCGCCGCGGCGCACGCGCGCTCTCCGGCCGTGCCGTGTAAGCCCTCAGCGCATGCAGCGAATCATTCGTCACCAGCCCGCGCCACACCAGGCTCCACAATCCATCAATCGATTCGCCCGGAAATCCTCCGCCCGCGGCCTGATGCAGCGGATCGAAAAAGCTCGCTCCGCTCTGCTCCAGCAGCGCCAGCAGCTTTTCTTCGCGCTCCGTCAGCGGCTCGCTCTGCGGTCGCGCCTGTGCCAGCAGCGGCAGCTTGTCCGCAAGAAATAGCGCGATGCGCCCGTCGCGCTCGCCCATGGGCTCCACACCCATCCAGGCCACCTCACCGGCTGCAATCAGCGTGTCCAGTCCCGCAGGCGAGTAGTCCGCCACGCGCGCCGGAAGAATCGCAGTCTCCACCAGCGACGCCGGCAGCGGCGCACCCTGCAGGCTTTCAATCGCATCGAGCAACGCATCCAGGTGCCCATGCCCGCTGCGCCTTGGCGCCAGCACGGCCTGCCAGTGTGTCTCAAAGCGTGCCAGCGTGCGCTGCTCCACCGGCTCCACTTCGCGCCGCAGCTTGGCCAGCGATTTCCGCCGAATCTGCCGCAGAATCTCCGCATCGCACCACTCGCGATGCATCCCGCCCGGCAGAAATCCGCCCTCCAGCACGCGGCCTTCCTGCGCCAGCAGATGCAGCGTCTTCTCCACCGCCTCGGCATCCAACCCAAAGCGGATGGCCGCCTGGCGCACAGTGAATGGCCCATGCGTCCGCGCATACCGCCGCACCAGTTCCAGCACCGGCTGCGCCACAGGCTCCAGCAGCGCAACCGGCAACCCCGGCGGCAGCGGGATACCCAGCCCATCGCGATACCGCGCTGCATCCTCCGCCGCAATCACGCGTCGCTCGCCCGCAATCCTCAACTCCAGCAGCCGTCGCGAACGAATCAGCCGGTCCAAAGCCTCAAGCACCCGAGCATCCGCCACGCGCTGCGCCAGCTCTGCCCGGCTCAAATCCCCTAAGCGAAGGCACAGATCGTGCAGACCATCCGGTG
>JAGWML010000002.1 GCA_028873155.1 Acidobacteriota bacterium | reverse complement strand
CTTCGATTATCTTGTCGAGACGCGAGGATGGAAGAACGGAGTTGCCAAGAGCGTCGCAACCACCAACCTGATCAACGCACTCGCGGAGCATCACAAAGTGCAACTCTATGAGACGCCTGTGGGCTTCAAGTACATTGGCGAACTGATCATTGCGGACAAGATTGCGATTGGCGGAGAAGAGTCGGCCGGGCTCACTATTCGCGGACATGTTCCAGAGAAAGACGGAGTGATTGCCGGTCTGCTGGTGGCAGAGATGGTCGCCACACGCGGTAAGAGCCTTGGCGTGCAGTTGCGAGAGTTGTTTAGCAAGGTTGGTTCCTACTATCCTGTGCGAGAGAACTTCCGCTTGACCGACGAGAGGAAGGCCGCGTTCACTGAAAAGTTGAAGGTCGATCCGAAGGAGTTGAGCGGCCGCAAGGTGACAGGTGTTGTCCGGACCGATGGCCTGAAGCTCATTCTTGAAGATGGATCGTGGGTTTGCTACCGGCTTTCTGGAACCGAGCCGGTGGTGCGAGCCTACACAGAGGCCCGTAGCGAGCGTGATATGGAGTCGCTCAGCGCCGCAGCCAAGGAGTTTGTTCTTTCGTGACGGAAAATCACAGCGCCATACACATCGCCGGATCCAAACCGCTTCGAGGTCTCCACTCGATGAGAATACCGACCGGCCCGCAGATGGCGGAATGGATTCAACAGGGCTGGCGCCCCGCCGGAACTTTGGTGGTTGTCGCGCTGGCTCTGCTGCTGGGTTGGGGCGTCGTCAATGGCAAGCATGGACTGTCCGCCTGGCAACAGCAGCGGGCTCAGGATCGCAGGCTGCGCCTGGAGGTTCAGGACCTGCAGCAGGAGAATGCGCGTATCCGTGACCATATACAGCACCTCAAGTCAGACCCGGATGCGATTGAACACCAGGCCCGCGAGCAATTGCACTATGCTCGCCCGGGAGAAGTGATCTACGCCCTTCCCTCAGCCACCCAGAGTTCGGCGCCGGCAGATGGAAAGTAGCGCGCGCCCACCCTTCATCCTCCACTGGTAAGTAGAGTCGAGACCTTGCAGAGGGCCTTGCTTAGAAGTCGACATGGGCACGCACTGACCCCACCCACACAGGGCCGCGGTCCCGGTTATAGCCAGGATTGTTGAAGTGCTGCCCATCTACGCCATAGAACAGCCCGCGCCATGCATGCCAGTTGTAATAGCTCTCCACGATATTTTCGCGGCCGTAGTTCAGCCGGCCATCCCCGAGCAAAAAACCGAGTCCGCCATACCGAAGGTAATTCTGATGATCGCGTTTGATCGCATTCGAGATCACTACAAGACCGACCTTGTCGAGCGGGCGATGCCATCTTGCTCCGGCGAGATCGCCTCCCGCCTCGACGGTCTGGTCCACTTCGGTGTAAGCAAAGGACTCATGCTGGCCTTCATTCCATCCAAAGCGTTCAAAGACGCGCAGAGTGTTGGTCAATTCCTGCTCATGATTGAATCCAAAGCCATACTTCAGGGCGCTGAAGTGCTCGTGCGAGGTGATCGTCGGCGTCGGATCTACCCCAGCGAGGTACGCAGCAACGGCTTCGCGATAATCACCCATGTGCGCGCGATTGGCGTAGAAAAGCACGCGCGTTACGCCCTTCCGATTGGCCACAAGGCTGCGCCGTAGCTCAAACTCGCCGTTCTGGCCATGGGCCCTGCTGAAGGCCCAGTCCAGATCCAGGCCATTGGCCACGGTCGGCATGGCGAAGAGACCGTAGCGCACGCTCCAGGCGCGATCGTCGTACTCGGCGAGACCTCCCACCGTGTAGCCGCGCGTGTCGGCCGCATAATCCCATGCGCCGTTGTTGTCGGCAGTCCAGTTCATGAACTGCAAGTGGCTGTCCGATCCTACGTCGTTGATGTCGAAGACGTCCGGCAGGGTCATCTTACCGGCGCGCAACTCAATGCGCCTCACCGGAACGTCGGGCGCGGGCGAGAGCGGTCCCTGTGCCTGACTGGTCGTCTCGTTCGTCAACCCAATGACCTGATGAATTCCGTAGCGGGCGATGTAGGGCGCCTGGCTAAGGTAGGGATTGCGAACCACATCAAGGTTGGTGAATCCGGCCAAACCGAGCGCCTGGCTTAATCCTCTGCCAAGGGCGTCCTCCATATCGAACAGGAAGTCGGTGTTATAGCGAATCGAATGGCTCCGGCGAAGCGCGGAAAAGAGTGTGCCGACCATCGAGGTTTTGTACTCGGCGGCATCGCGGAAGCTGTTCGTGCCTTGATAGGGTGAGTGAAACGGTAGGTTGCCCTGGAAGATCACATTGACCTGGCCCGAGATCCAATACAGGGAATTCTCAGGGTGCGGAGCCATTGTCACAGGTGGCAGCGAGACCGCCGCGGCCGCTGCCGGGTCTGCATCGCTTGGCTTGTCGCCGACGCTGCCATGCTGCATCCCGCCGTACGAAGAATCCACTGCGGCGCGCATTGCCATCTGCGGTTCCGGTGCGCTTGGCAGAGAATTCAGGAGCGCCTGCCCGTGGCAGTTCGTAGTGCCCAAAAGGAGCGACAGGCAGGCTAAAAGAGCGGATTGGCAGAGCAGGAAACGCATCGTCGAGTCTTCTTGATTGGCTCGATAAGTCGATTCGATATACAATCCGAATGACCATACCCCCACTGGGTTTATACCATACCCAGGGTGGGTATAGTCAACCGGGAGTAATCAGAATGTCTCTTCAAGAACGCGAAAAGGTCAAGCTGCTCCAAAGAGTGCGCCGCCTGCGCGGCCAACTGGATGCGGTGGAACGTCTGGTCACCGCGGATGACGATTGCGGCGGGCAGTTGATGCTTCTCGCCGCCGTCCGCGGTGGGGTCAACGGCCTGATGGCTGAAATCCTTGAGACGCATATTCGCTTCCATCTCGTCGACGGGGCGAAGGAGCGCATCGCGCCGGAACTGGCAGAGGATTTGATTGACCTGGTCCGCGCGTACCTGAAGTGACCCGGATGCCGCCAGCATCGTGTTGCACATTGCCCCACTCTATCCTCGCCTGTCTTTCGACTGTATTAACACAGTGTTGAATCTGTGACTTCAATTCACCGCGCACAGGCCACGGAGCAAGATGGCCGGCCCGATGGTAGCTTGGGCTGGCAGTCCTGCGGTATGCGATACTCGGAGTGACATGTACAAGCGCATTATCCTCAAGCTCTCAGGAGAGGCCCTGGCTGGATCACGCGGATTCGGCCTCGACGCAGCCAAGGTGACAGAAATCACTGGCGAAATCGCTGAGGTGCATGCACTTGGCGTTGAAATCGGCATCGTGGTGGGCGGCGGCAACTTCTTCCGTGGCGTGGCCGAACAGGCCAAGCAAATGGATCGCGTCTCGGCCGACAACATGGGCATGCTCTCCACTGTGATGAACGCAATTGCGCTGCAGGATGCGCTGGAGCAGCTCGGAGTGCAGTGCCGCGTGATGACCGCGGTCTTCATGAATCAGGTTGCGGAGCCGTATATCCGCCGCCGGGCCGTGCGCCACCTTGAAAAGGGCAGGGTGGTGATCTTTGCTGCCGGGATTGGAAACCCCTTCTTCTCGACCGACACGGCGGCCAGCCTGCGCGCGATGGAGATCAAGGCGGATGTTCTGCTGAAGGGTACCAAGGTCGAGGGCGTGTACAGCGCCGATCCGGTGCTGGTGAAAGACGCGGTCAAGTATGACGAATTGACCTATATGGACATTCTGCAGAAGGGCCTGAAAGTGATGGATCTGACTGCCGTAAGCCTCTGCAAAGACAATAATCTCCCCATGATCATCTTCAACATGAACCAGCCCGGAAATATCCGCCGTGTGGTTCTGGGTGAAAAGGTTGGCTCGCTGGTGACAGCGTAGAATCGGTTGGAACCGTCTATCGTTTGTGGAACAACGTAAGCCAGCCCCGCTCAAGGCCCTGACAGGTCTGCGCTGCTTCGCAGCCGTCAATATTGTCTTTTTTCACTTTTCTGATCCGAAATGGTTCGGGTGGTTCGCGCCTATCGTGAACGCCGGCTATGCTTCGGTGAGCTACTTCATTCTGCTCTCCGGTTTTGTACTGGGATATAACTACAACGCCCGCGCCCGTGCGGGCGAACTGGACGTAGCCCGCTTCTATAAGGCTCGCTTCACGCGGCTCTATCCGATTTATCTCCTGAGCCTCTTGCTGGCCTGGCGCATGATTCCCCTGGAGTGGAGCGCACATACCCACGCCATGTTCTGGACTGGGATGACTCTCTCGCCGTTGTTGTTGCAGGGCTGGATTCCGGAGATTGCGACTTTTCTGAATACTCCCGCGTGGACGATGTCTGCCGAGTCGTTCTTTTACGTTCTTTTTCCCTGGATGGCGCAATGGAAGAAGCCGGAGCGGATTCGAACGCATCTCGGGAAGATGTTTGGCGTGTGGATGGTAGGGCTGATTCCAGGAACGCTCTACATCGTCTTCAACCCGGATGGCATCGCTCACCCGGATCGCTGGAGCTATGGGCCGTGGTTGCAGGCGCTCAAGTACACTCCGATGCCGCATCTGGCGAGCTTTGTCTTTGGCGTGCTTCTGGCCGAGCTGGACGAACTGATCCCGCGCTCGGGTCGCTTTCGGCTGATTCTGGGAGTCTTTGGATTCGCCGCTGCCTTTGCGCTACTGTCTTTCGGGCCCAGAGTGCCGTACACGCTGCTGCACGATGGATTGCTGATGCCGCTCTTTGGTTGCATTGTGCTTGGACTCGCAGGCAACAATCCGCTGGCGTACGCTCTGGGCGCAAGGCCGCTGGTCTTCGTGGGTGAGGCAAGCTATTGTCTCTACCTGCTCCACTTCAACATGTGGAACATGATTCATGATTCGCATCTCCTGACCCGGCTGGGTCTGGCGCGCTTCGATCCTTGGATCAGCTATGTCCTCCTCATCGTGATGGCAGTCCTGGCGCTCCATTTGATTGAGAAGCCGGCTCAACGGCAGTTGAGGAAATGGATGTCCGCCTGAGAGACCAGTAAGTTGCATACAGACTGGACGACACGAAAAAGCCCAACCGAAGAGGTTGGGCTTTTTGTTCCAGTTTTGGATCGCTGGGTTCCAAGGCGTGACGGACTGAATGGAGTGGTTGCCATGCGGGGCAATCGCCAGAGCCGTCGGGTGCAGGTCGGCCGGATACGGAGTTGCCTGCGACTGCTTGAGCGTGCCGGCGTTTGGATCGAGCTGGAAGCCGGAGACTGAGTTCCCGAGGTAGTTTGCCGTGTAGACGAAGCGGCCTAACGCCGGATCAACCGCGATTGCAATGGGCTGCGTATCTGTGGCATTCGTAGCCGAACCGGTGGGATTGATCGCCGCCGAAGGTGTGCCGGTGTTCAAGTCGATCAGGTACGCAGAGACGGATGAATCAAGCGCGTTGGAGGCGTACATGTAGAGGCCGCGCGGGTCGATGGCCACCCCTGAAGGCTCCGCCCCGGTGCGGAATGGGCCGTTAATCAGAAAGTTCAGCAGCCCGCTGGACTGGATGCCATACCCGATCAACTGATTCGAGGCAAAATCGGTGACATAGACGAACCGGCTGGTGGGGTCCGCCGCGAGCCCGCTTGGCTTGACTCCGGCCTTGTAGGGGCTTCCCAGGGTCGCTGCGAGTGCGCCGCCGCTGCCGACTGTGAAGCCAAAGACCCAGCCCGGATTGGCCGTGCTGGTGACGGCGCCGCCCGGATTATAGGCAGCCTGGTCATACACGGTAACGTACACGGCCTTGTTATTCGCGAGGGAGACGATTCCCGTGGGAGCGAGCGGGTCGCCCGTATAGCCGGGGAGAGCCAAGGTTTGCTGTGCGGTGACCGCGCCAATGGCGCCAGAGGATGAGATTGCGTACTCTGTCAGCGTCGCTGATGCCGTGCCGGAAAGCACGAACAGAGAGGTGCCTGCCTGATTCACCGCGAGGGCAACCGGAGAACTAGCCGTGCTGATGGCATCCTGTTTGGTTAGTCCACCGTTGTAGTTGGCTGCGAAGTGGACGACTGAATCGCTACCAGCGTTCGCAACATAGACATTTTGATAGTTGGGCGAAACCGCCAGTGCGACTGGATTGACGCCGCCGGAGGAGACTGCCGCCGGTCCAGTGCGCAGAGCGCCGGTTTCAGAATCGACCGCAAAAGTCTGCAACTGCCCGTCGCTGCCAGTGCCGCTTCCGGCCGAGGCCAGATACAGATAGTCGATCGTCACAAGTTGGCAGGCGGAAAGGAACGTGGCCACGACAAGGCCGAGGGAAGAGACCAGGAAAAGCTGGCTCGGTTTGCTGAACTTCATGCGCTTCCTTCGTTGTGGGCCATCTACGGAGTGCCCGGCGTGTCTGTTGGAATTGCCCATATTCAGTGTAAAAGCCCGGTATGGGGTCTTGCTACTGTGTTCACTCGCGCTGCGCCGGCCTTTGCTGCATGTGGACCGGCAACCGGCCTACGCCATTGCGGCTCGCATCGCTGCGCTATTTCGGAATCGGCACGGGATGGGGAATAGCCGCCACCGCCGTTGGGTTTGTGTTGGACTTGAACGGAGAAAACTGAGCGATCAGAAGCGTTCCGTCCGTTGAATTGATCTGGAATCCCGACACGGTGTTCCCGAGAAAGTTTGCCGTGTACAGATACTGATTCAGGTAAGGATCAATGCCGAGAGCGACGGGCTGAGCGCCTGTTGTGTAGGCACCCACACGGGTCAAATTGCCGGCATTGATGGTGTACGCGGTCACATTGGCATCCAGCGAGTTCGCGGCGTAGGCAAATCTGCCTTTGCCGTCCACGACAATGGCGACCGGCTGATTCCCCGAGGGATATGGACTGCCGCTCAGCGGTGTCAACATACCTGCGTTGATCTGGAAGCCCAGAATATTGCCCGGTCCCATATCCGTCACGTAGAGATCGTTCGCGGCTGGATTGCCTGCAACTGCGGATGGATGCGTGCCTGCGGCGAATGGAGTACCGCCGTTGACCGGGGCGAGGGAACCGTCCGAGTTGACGCTGAATCCAAAAACGTAGCCGACTGTCGGAGATACCGAGGAATCGTAAGCCGTGACGTAGACATAGGCGCCGGACGCGCTTGTGGCGATGCCTGTGGGAACAATCACATCATTCGGTCGCGTCGCCAGAGTCAGCGGCCAGTAGCTGGTGCCATTCGAGGTGTTGGAGATGGCTGTGCCAAGAGAATCGTCCTTGTTAATCGGGAACACTGCCACCGAGCCCGAACATGGAGAAGCCGAATTGCACGTCGGCAGCGGCTGATAAGTGTCCAGGACGTAGAGATAACCCTTGACCGGTGCGATTGCAAAAGGAAAGACGCCGGGAGTGTTGGTTGTGTAATTGGGATAGAGCTTGCCGTCGTTGCCGATGATGAATTGGACAATTGAATTGTCGTCCTCATTCACCACATACAGGCTGGCGTTGTCCGGGGCAGGCGCATCGGCGACGGGATTGCGGCCGCCCGAGGGAAATGGCGACGCGGGAATCTTTCGCATCCTGCCGGAGTCCTGGTTGACCTCGAAGACATCGACCTGACCGTACTGATTCGACCCGGTTGCGAGGGCGCTGGTCACATAAACGAAGTCCGCGGTCAATGTGCTGCACGCTGTGAGGAGGCCCGCCGCCGTGAGGCTGAACGCGGCCGCTAGCATCAGCTGGCTCAATTTGTTGAACTTCATTCGCATCTTTCATCAGCGAGCGGGATTCATACCCCGCAATCACTGTTCCTGGAATTTGCCCCGAAATGCTCCGGGTTGTGCCTGCGATCAGGCTGTGCGTACTGCGAAGGCTCCGGTTGCTTCGGTGCTGGCGGCAGGAATGAGGCTGTGATTCATTCCTGCCCTTTGCGCAGCACACGAATACAGCATCAGCTCGTTCTGCCGCTGGCCACACACCATGCCGCCGGGCCAAGCAGCGGATACGTGATATTCGCCGGTCCCGGCAGGTTGTTAAGCACGCCGGAGTTTTGGTCAATCACTCGACCCGTTACCGTGGAGTCGTTGTAATTGGCCGTATACATGAACTGGTTGGACGGATCCTCCAGAAGGCATTGCGGACCCGCGCCGCTGCCCCACGGACTGCCCGGAATCTCGCTGAGCTGGTGGGTTGCCGGATCGATGACGTACCCCGCCAGACCGCTCTGTGGGTTGCCGGTCTGCGTGTTGTTGTTGCCCTGATTGGCGACATAGACCCACTTGTTCTTGTTCTCATAGATCAGGTAGATCGGGTTCGACAATGTCGGATCGTCCGGAATCGCTCCGCCGGTCTGCTGCTGCAGCGCTCCATTGGTGCCCACCGAGAAGGGGATGAGCTGGCTGAACGATGTGATTCCGTTCACAGTAATCGACTCGTTATCCAGAACGTACACGTAACCGCCGCCGCTCACGATCGCGGTTGCCTGTGCGATGTTCAGCGGCTGACTGCTGTTCTGGTTCACGGTCAACTGTCCGGTGCTCGCCGTGTAGGTGTACGGGAAGACCGTATCGCCGGAACCGGGCGTGCCGCTCACCGTAAGGAAGTAGCCGGAAGCCAGAACGAAATCGATCGGGTTTGCCGGAACAGGGAAGTAGGGTAGTGGTGAGCCGTTGGCGGCCGTGACCTGGGAGTTGACCACCAGCGTCAGCCGGCCCGTATTCGGATCGACTTTGAATGCCGTGATGTCACCACAGGAAGTCGCGCTCGATCCGAGGCTCAGTGCGCAGGTGGCGCTGGAGGGCGAATCGTGATCCAGGACGTAAATGTAGTTCCCGCCGGGGTCAGAAATAATGCGGAACGGATTGATTCCCTGCGTATAAAAAGTCGCCTGCGGAGAGAGGATGCCGTTGCCGCCAATGGCGAACTCGGTGATATTCGAGTTCTGGCAGGGATCGGTGGTGGTGCAGGTCGAGCCACCCTCTTTATTAACGCCGCGATTGAGCACGTACATGAAGCGCCCACCGGTCAGAAGAACGAATCGGCCCGGATTGGCGCCTCCGGATGCAATCGGAAGCCCGTTGATCGGTGTCAAGAAGCCGGTGTTGTGGTCGATCTTAAAGCCGCTGATGATGCCATTACCCGTGGTCTGCGCCGTGTTTGTGCCTGTGACCCAGAGATAACCGACCGTATAGCTCTGCACGCAAGACGTAATGCCGAGGATGCCGCCAACCGAGAGGGCGCTCATCAGAAGGGCCTTGCCGAATTTACTAAACCTCATGCGATTCCTTCATCCTGGTCCGGCGTCCGCCGCCAAGTTTGCTAGTTCCACAGCATTGCTGGGTTGGGTTGGTCCCTGATGCATTGTAAAAGGCGAGGGCAGGTTGTGCCTAGTTTTGGGCGCGCTCCGGCTCGAAAAGGAGACTTTCGCTCCCGGAATCGCAGCCCAGCAAGGAATTTTGGAGCCCTGCCCCGCTTTGTCAGTCCTGCATCTGGTGCAATTGCTGGTTGGACGGACGATGACACGGAATCGTTATGCATCCAGCACCGCTTTTGCCATCCGCAGGGGCCCGGATTCGTGCCGGAAAGGGTGCGCTGCTTGCTTGAGAGCCGCCTGCAGGGCATGCTTTACACGCCGCCCCACCCCCTGACACACTGGAGCGTGGACACCCAGACAATTGTCATCCTTGATTTTGGCTCGCAGTATACGCAGCTGATTGCGCGGCGCATTCGCGAGCACAATGTCTTCTCGGTTGTGCTTCCCTGCACGGCTCCTCTCAGTGAAATCCAGGCGCACAAGCCCATTGGCATCATTCTTTCCGGCGGGCCCTCATCAGTCTATGACGCAGATGCGCCCGCGGCTGATCCGGCTATGCTCGCCATTGGCGTGCCGGTGCTTGGCATCTGCTACGGGCTCCAGTTCATCGTGCACCATCTTGGCGGCAAAGTGCGCTCGGCGCAGAAGCGCGAGTATGGCCATGCGGATGTAACCATTGAAGATGGCACGACGGCGCTGTTTGCCGGACTGCCCGCCACGCTCCACGTGTGGATGAGCCACGGCGACGAGGCGCTTGAGTTGCCCGCCGGCTTTCGTCGCACCGCGGTCACTTCAAACGCTCTGGCAGGAATTGCCAACGAGCAGCGGCGCATCTGGGCAGTGCAGTTCCATCCTGAGGTGCATCACACGCCGCTCGGACCCCAGCTCATCAAGAACTTCGTCTTTGCGATCTGCGGCGCGCGCGGCGACTGGACCCCGGCGCATTTCATCGAGACGACCGTAGCCGCGATTCGCGAAAAGGTCGGGACAGGCCACGTCATCTGCGGGCTGTCCGGCGGTGTGGACTCGTCTGTAGCCGCAGTGCTCGTGCACAAGGCGATTGGGTCCCAACTCACGTGCATCTTTGTGAACAATGGTGTGCTGCGCAAAAACGAATTCGAGAACGTGCAGAAGAACCTGCGCGACAAGCTGGGCCTGAAGATTGTGGGCGTGGACGCCAGTGATCGCTTCATGCAGCAACTAGCCGGCGTGACCGATCCGGAAACGAAACGCAAGCGCATCGGTGCCGAGTTCATTGCGGTATTTGACGACGAAGCCAACCGAATAGCGCAGGAACAGGGCGGCGTGGACTGGCTGGTGCAGGGGACTCTCTACCCCGACGTGATTGAGTCCAGCAGCGTGAAGGGGCCCAGCCAGACCATCAAGAGCCATCACAATGTAGGCGGATTGCCCGAGGGCATGAAGCTCAAGCTGATAGAGCCCTTGCGCGATCTGTTTAAGGATGAAGTCCGGCGCATCGGGCGCGACCTGGGTATGCCGGAAGAGATCCTCGGCCGCCAGCCGTTCCCAGGGCCGGGGCTCGCGGTGCGCATCCTGGGTGAGGTCACGCCGGAGCGCGTGGCGTTGCTGCAGGAGGCCGATGAGGTCGTTGTGAGCGAGATCAAGGCCGCTGGTCTCTACTCGAAAATCTGGCAGAGCTTTGCCGTATTGCTGCCCGTGATGAGCGTTGGCGTGATGGGCGACCAGCGCACCTATGCTTACACCTGCGCGGTGCGGGCGGTTCACTCAGAGGACGGCATGACAGCGGATTGGGTTCCACTGCCGCCCGAAGTGCTCAAACGCATCTCCAGCCGGATTGTGAATGAGGTGCGCGGGATCAATCGGGTGGTGTATGACATTACTTCAAAGCCACCAGGCACAATTGAGTGGGAGTAGGCGAGGACACGCACTGGGATTCGGTGCGAGCTATTGTCCTTCCGGCTTCAGGACCGGTGCGCGCAGCGGTGTAGTGTCGATTTCGATGCGCGTATCCTTGGGAAAGACGACATCGCGCCCGGAGTGCAGAAAGTTGTCGTAGACCGATAGCCCGGCGGCATAGAAGCCGATGCCCGCCGCGAGGTTTCTGCTTCCGGCGACGGTGCCGACGATGCGGCCAACGAAGCCGAAGCCGTTGGATGCGACACCAGTCTGCAGCGTCATGTTGCCGTCCGAGTCGAGCGCATGACCGGCCAGCATCGTGAGCAGCAGTGGCGCGATGGCGCTCGCTTGGCTGCGTGGAGTGATGGTGCCTTCGGCGTCCAGAGACAGGTCCTGCGCCTTTTCGGTTGCAGCGCCAGCGAGCGAGCCCTGCACGGCGCGTTGGAAGCCCTCAGGAAATTGAACCTGCTGAAACGTGAAGCGGAGCTTGCCGTTGCGCCCAAGGGAGCGAGCGGCCTTGGCTGCCGAGACTTTGCCGATGAGCGTTGCGCCCTCGGGCACAACGAGCTTTCGGTCCTTGTCGTAAACCGGTTCTACGACCAGGGCCTGGACCGGATCGCCGCTTTTCGCGGTCGAGGAGGAGAGGTCGTGCTCCAGAATGGCGTGAACCGACCATGTCTCCGGGTTGGAACCATTGACGATCGCGGGCGGTGGATCGCTGACCGCGACCTGCGACTGCGGCAGCGTGACGGGTTCCGTCAGCTCAAAGGACCAGGCCGTGTGCGCTGGAATCTGCTCGGAGTGATACGGCAACTGATGATAGAGCAACTGGCGCGCGCGGTCGCCGAATCCAGGAGCGGTAAAGAAGGCGAGCTGG
Organism: Acidobacteriota bacterium; assembly: GCA_028873155.1. Taxonomy (GTDB): domain Bacteria; phylum Acidobacteriota; class Terriglobia; order Terriglobales; family Acidobacteriaceae; genus Telmatobacter. The sequence continues at coordinate 22,761 of JAGWML010000002.1, read as the reverse complement.
TCGCGCACGCGGCTCTTGGCCTGCGCCCACTCGCGCGCGAACAACGATTGCCTGGGCTTGACGCCGGGTGCGGTGAGGTGAAGCACCGGTGCGCCGTTAGCGGCCGCAGCCGCTGCGATGGGCATTGCCCCGCTCGCAAACTCAAGTTCATTGAAGCGGACCTGCGCGGTGTGAAAAGGCGTGAAATCGCCGCGCACGCGACCTTCCCAGCGCATCTTTCGGTCCGGCTGCAGGGCAACCACTGTCCCATGGAGCAGCGTATTCTGAGGCACGGCCAGCTTTCCGTCGACGTAGATGGGATGCATCAGTCTGCCTTCCAATGTCTCTCCAGCCTTCATCGGGTAGTGCCGGGTAATCTCCACCTGAAGACTCGTGCCGCTGGGCAGCACCGGCTGCGCCGGTACGCCAGATTGCACCAGGACTGGAGCGAGGGAGGGTGCGGCCTGAGGAGCCGCAGGGCGCTGCTGCAATTGCTGCGCTGCAATAGGAAAAAAGGTCCCGGTAGCCGCAGAGAGCAAGGCAATCGCAATGATGCGGCTAAGGCGGGCTTGCATGGAATGGCTCCTGGGATCGAACAGTATCAAGTCTAAGACGGTATGCGGCGTCGAACGAAAGCATTTATCGCCCCGGTGGCTCCGTTCGGAGCTGAGCAATTTCGCGGTTCAGCTCATCCAGCCGCTTGAGCAGTTCCGCGTGCTTCAAATCCGCAGACGAAGGCTCAAATCCTTCAATGAAAAATGTTCCGTTGGGCTCAAGCTCACAGCGGCGAACCTGGTGAAAGCCTTCAAACCCCTGACGGTGCACCACAGCCAGCAGCTCTTCACGGGAGAGCATCTCGTTCCGCATGGCCTTTTGCTCAATCTGTCCATTGTGGATCAGGAGCGACGACCGGCCTTCGAGCGCTCGCGTCAGGCGCCGGGAGCGATACAGGATGCGAACCAGCAGCCAGTTGATCGCCAGCAGGCTGAATGCGCCAATGACCCCGCCGCTGACGGAGTTGTCATCCCCGATGATCGCGTTCTGCACGGTATTCGAAAGCGACAGGAGTACAACCAGATCGAACGGGTTGAGCTGCGCCAACTCTCGCTTGCCAAAGAGGCGAAGCAGAAGAATCAGCGCCAAATACACAAGTACAGGCCGGAGCAGCTTTTCAGCCAGCGGCAGCGGCAGGTGGAACATATGGTCGAAGATCGTCTGGAAGATCATGGCAACGAGCATAAGACCACCCGCGGCCATCCGCCACACCTTTGGGGGCGGAGATTCACTATCGCCTCATCCGCCCGGTCTTCCGCAATTACTTCGCTTTGGCGGTCTGGTAGGCGGCGTACTCAGACGTGAACAGGGTGCAGCGGGTACTGTAGCTTCCCGCCTGCGAGTCACCGTTCGGCACGACGACCGTGTTCAAGACCGTTTTTACGGGAACAATCATGGTTGACGAGCCGACCTGAACGGGCGCGTAGTCGACTCGTGTGTCCACCTGGTGCACTACGTCGGATATCTTCAGCTCCGGCTCCACAATCATCCGCACCACGGTGCCGGTGCTCGGCTCAATGAACAAACGACCATGGTACGGCGCTGTGGTCTGGAAATTGTGCCAGTTTGTATTGGTTTGCATGTTGCCCATCACTCCGCCGCCGTTCCCGCTTCCCCCCAGCACTGCGCTGGAGGTTGCAGTGTAAAATCGCGCAATTCCGGCCTCAGACACATCAGGAAAACAGCAGATGTTGACAGCCATTCGCGTCTTCTTCTTTGGTACGGCGAAAGAGAACACTGCCACCTGTTTGCCGTTCACAATCTCCCAACGCAGCCATTGAAGTGTGCCCGCAGACTGAGCCTGCTGGAACACTGCGCCCAGGCTCGGGTCTGGCTCTTTGACGGCGATCATCCGATTGGCTCCCCAGAGCGTCTTATCCTTTTCGCTTGGAGGATTTTCCGCTCCACCCGTGAGCGACACCACCGATTCGGTGGAGTTGATGTAGTGGACAAACGATGCTGGATTCACGAATCCAGAGTTCGTGACAACGTCCGTCACACTGCCCTTTACGCCCGAGCTTGCCGCCACAGCTTCCACATTGTCCTGGAAGCGCACAGTGGTTTTGTTTGCGGTCAGGTCCGGCAACTTCATATATACGCCGGTGACATAGGCTTGGGTCTTGTCCAGTATCGCCTTCTGTGCTGCCGCGTCTGGCGCTGGGGAGCTTGGCAGGTCTTTCGCCGGCGGAGCAAGATCGGCACTGCGCGCCTCCAGCACATAAATCTGCTCGATCGTCAGCTTGCCTGGAACGTTCCCGATGAGCCCATTCATTGTGCCGACGGTAAGTTCCTCGTTTAATTGAACCTGCTTCAAGGCATCTGCGACTTCCGCGTCTGACTTTTTGTCCTGTTGCATGGTGCGCAACATGTCTTCAAGCTGCCCTACCGAAATGGTCTTGATTGCCCAGACCGGAATGGCAGCGAGTAGGAAAGCGATGAAAGCAATATACTTTTTCATGGCAGGTACATCCCCTTTGGTTGATTCTCCCCGGCAGTCAACTGTCTGTGACTCAAAATAGAGCATTGACCCTGCGGATCGTCGAGGGACAGCTCACGGGCCGATATCCATTTATTTCGACGAGGCTACCCACAGTAAAGTTCGCCAACAGAAGAGAATATCTGCGCAGAAAAGCGATTTTTATCCAATCGGTCGCGGTTTGGGATGAGAGCAGATACTCGACGAGCGTCTGCCCGTCGATGTCGACTGCTGCCTCTGCTAAAGTGAATCCGGGTGTGTGGGACTGGATGCGAAAGCCCGGCCCAACGACGGTTTGAATGAAGAAGAGCAGGTTTCTGCGATTCCACAGTTCGGGAGTCAGGCATTTGGAAAAACGGTCTCCCAATCTCTTTGCACAGATTGCACCGTTTCGGGTCGCCCCGCGATTTGTTCCGAGAGTATGGGGCGCACGCAGTCTCCAGCCATGGTATCCGATTGATTCAGAGACAGATCCGATTGGTGAGGTGTGGCTCACGGGCGATGCCTGCACGGTCGCGAGCGGACCGCACACCGGCAGGGCGCTCGGTGACCTTTTCCTCGAAGCGCCTGATGCGCTCCTTGGCAGGGGTGCTCCGCCCGAGGGTTCACCCCTGCTGATCAAGGTAATCTTCGCCCGCGAGAAATTGAGCGTCCAGGTCCATCCCGACGATTTGCTCGCTCGCAGAGATGGGCATCTGCGGGGAAAGACCGAGTGCTGGTATGCGTTGGCCGCCGAACGGGACGCGCAAGTTGCCGTTGGCCTGAAGCCGCACACGACCATGGACCAAATCCGGTCATCAGTGGATCGCGGGACCATGGAAAGCCTTCTACAGTCCATCCCCATCGCTACTGGCGACATGGTCTTCGTCGATGCAGGAACTGTGCACGCCATCTGGCCCGGTTCTGTTCTCCTGGAAACCCAGCAGAACTGCGACCTTACCTACCGGCTCTTCGACTATGGGCGTCCTCGTGAGCTGCAGATCGAAAAGTCGCTGGAAGCGACGAAGCTTGCGACCCGCGCCGGCAAGGTGCAGCCCAGGGTACTGCCGGACCGCACCGTCTTCCTGGAAAATGACTACTTTTGCGTGGAGCGCATTCCAGTCAAGGTCAGCCGTTCCAGCGTGTCCCTGCCCGGCCTGCATGAACCTGAGCAAGGACTCGCTTACCTCTTCGCCGCATCGGGTTCGGCCCGGCTCATGAGTCCTGGTTTTGAGTCGCTGGATCTTCCCGAACGAGGCATCGTAGCCATTCCCGCGGCATCCCCGGTCTTCTCTGTGCAGGATATGGGCGGCCTGGACCTCATTCGCATCTCGCCTCGGTGGCCGGGAGGTCCCACGCGGTGAGGATGGGGTGGAGAAAAGCCGTCGTCCAGTACATCGAGTCCGAGGCAAGGCCTGTGGACAGATTCGGTCACCAGCCACGTTTGTATGCACTTGCCTGCACGATTGGGCGGGGATTAACTACGACGATGATGTCGTTTTCGCATCCGCCTGGCTGCATGACATTGGCGTATTTGTTGGGCACCGCCCCCAATGACCCTGAAGCCTCGACCCATTGGGACCACGTTCCGTACACCATCCATAAGGTCCGAAGCCTGCTCCCCACGTGGGGATTCCCTCCCGCGAAGCTTCATGCCGTTGAGGAGGTAATTCGAACCCATCAGCCACAGGACGCCCGGTCTGCATCGAGGCGGTGGTCGTACGCGATCGGATTTCCTCGAGCAGTTGGGCGCGATACGGTTTCTGCGGGCGGCGGCAAAGATTGGGCGCGACGCGCGATATCCCAATTTTACCTCTTTGCTTCCTGGGATCCGTTCTGCAATTGAACTTTTGCCGGGAAAGCTGCGTCTAAACACATCGAGGGAACTGGCAGGCACACGTAACGACGCATCTCTGTCGCTCATGGCTGCCATCGAAGCAGAGGCGGGAAACCTGCTATATTGACCGGGCCGATGTGGTGCACCCCACGTGGTCTTGTAACACTTCGTAGGAGCTTTGCGAACCCGATTTCAGAGGTTTTTCCTTGCCTTGCAATTCCGGACCGTCGATTGCACTGTTCCTCTAGGATGGCTACAGGGCTATCAAAGTTTTGCGGTTCCTAAGGAGATGCAAATGTTCCGAAGGGCTTTGATCTTTTTACTCGGTTCCTGCCTGTTGGAATTTTCGGTGCAGTCAGTTGCGCAGGTGGTTCCGTCAGCCAAGCAGGATGTGCTCCCATTTGAGATTGGCGGCGGTCTGTCGGCGTTTAATCCGGATCTCGGTTCCGGCTACATGCTGGGCTATACCATGTGGGGGGACTATAGTCCGGCCTTCCTGACCAGCAGGGTGCATGGATTAGCGATTGAGGCTCAGATTAAAGACATCACATTCAATCGTTCGTCGAGCCAACCCAATGTAACAGAGAAGTCGTTTCTGGGCGGTGCGAATTACTCCTGGCACCGGTACAGGAACTTCTATCCGATGGCGAGTGCAAAGGTCGGTTACGGGACCATCGACTTTCTCTTTAACAAGAATTACGCCTACACACATGACAGCCGTGTGATTTATTCCTTTAGTGGCGGCGGGCAATATCGCTTATGGGAAAATGTCTGGGCGCACGCGGATTACGAGTACCAGTATTGGCCGCAGCTTTTCAGCACAAACCTTCACCCCCGCGGACTTACCTTTGGCCTTGCGTATGACTTCAGGCTTCCGCAACATAGATATTGATTACGTCCTGAGTCGCGGCGCCCAGGGGCGATCGTTCAAACGCGGCTTTCATCGAGATTGAATCCCGCGATGCCCGGATCTACCGGCCATGCTCCGATTAAGCAAATATCCCATGTCTCGTTCTCACGCTTCGCATCCAAATTCATTTGAGGCAAAATCAAATCCAATATGAACTTTCGATTTGCGATACCGCACTCCCTGGGTCAAGCAGTGACGGCCGCCGCCAGTGATTGGCTCGACAACAAGAAAGTGGCACGCTTCTGGAAGAAGGATCCCACTCTCTGGACCAGTAATGGAGAGGAAAAGTGGCTTGGTTGGATCGACATCGTCGAACGCCAGCAAAAGGACGCGGCTGCGCACGCCGCCCTAGCGCAGGATGTGAAAGCCGCCGGATTCAAGTCAGCGCTACTGGTTGGCATGGGAGGCTCCAGCCTCTGTCCGGAGGTGCTTGCGGAGACCTTTGGCACGCAACCCGGCTTTCCCGCGCTGCATATCGTCGATTCCACCGACCCTGCCCAGGTGAAGGCCGCCCGCGAGAAGCTCAATTTGACTGAGACCCTCGTGATCGTGGCCAGCAAATCGGGCTCGACCCTTGAACCCAACATCTTGAAGCAATACTTTTTTGCTGAGATGGAAAAGGCCGTAGGCAAGGACAAAGCTGGCAGTCATTGTCTGGCCATCACGGATCCCGGTTCGAAAATGGAGCAGGTCGCCAAAGCCGATGGCTTCCGCCATATCTTTTATGGCGATCCTGAGATCGGAGGGCGCTATTCCGCGCTGTCGAACTTTGGCGTGGTGGCGGCCACGGTAGCGGGCCTCGATACGCCCCGCCTGCTCGCTGAGGCTGCCAAAGGCGTCGCGCAGGCAAAATTGCCCTCCGCAGAAAATCCCGCCGTCCAACTCGGTCTTCTTCTCGGAACGGGCGCAAATGCCGGCCGGGACAAGATCACGATCTTCACCTCGCCCGAGATTCACGATCTGGGAGCTTGGCTCGAACAACTCATCGCCGAGTCCACCGGCAAACTCGGCAAGGGCATTACGCCAGTGGACCGCGAAGCAATTGCCGCGCCGGAAATCTACGGGAACGATCGGATCTTCGCCTATGTAAAGCTGCAGGGCACCCGCGACTCCAGCCTCGATGCCAGAGTCGCAGCGCTCGAGGCTGCCGGTCATCCCGTGGCGTACTTCGAGATTGCCGACCGGTACGAGATCTTCGGCCAGTTCTTCACATGGGAGGTGGCGACTGCGGTGGCTGGCTCCGTGATGGGAATCAACCCGTTCAATCAGCCTGACGTTGAGTCTGCAAAGATTGAGACGCGCGCTTTGACGTCGAAGTACGAGGAGACAGGCAAGCTGCCGGTCCACGATGCGATCCTGACAGACGCGGGCATCCGGCTCTATGCGGCGCCGGCCTATGCGGCCCGGCTCAAAGAGACTGCGACCCAGGCCTCCTTAACCGGCTATCTCAAAGCTCACCTCGACCAGATCCACGAAGGAGATTACTTTGCGGCGCTCGCCTTCTTGCCGATGTTCCCGCAACATGAAGCCGCGATTCAGACCTTCCGGCACAGGATTCGCGACACAAAAAGAGTAGCGACCTGTCTCGGTTTCGGACCACGCTTTTTGCATTCCACCGGGCAAGACTACAAGGGTGGTCCCAACACGGGCGTTTTTCTGCAGATCACCGCAGATCACGCAGTCGATGTATCGATTCCAGGGCAGAAGTACAGCTTTGGAATTGTCATCGATGCGCAGGCGGCAGGTGATTTGGCCGTGCTGGAATCGCGCGGCCGACGCGCCTTGCGAGTCCATCTCGGTGCAGACGTCGCATCCGGCCTCAAGACTCTGACCGCTGCCGTGGAGTCAGCTCTGGGGGCATAAGCGATCGCAATCTGCAGTCGGCCTGCCTTGGCGATACTGAGGCAGGCCGATTCTGTTTGAACACCGCAGCTCTGTCTTCGCTCTGAGCAGAGAACTGCGTGCCTACTGAGAAGACAGGGCGTCGCCCGACGCATGCGGCAGGCAGCGCCCATGTGTCTGGAAAGGCACCACGTAGGACCGCGTCACATGCAGCCGGTCCATAATGACGTAGCGAACGCGCAGGCCGCCCAATATTGACGGCAGCGTGGATGGCTGCCGCTGCCGATCCACATACACGACGAGTGCAGCTTCGCGCGGATTATCGAAGCTCTGTCCTACGCCGATGCCAAAGAACGCAGAGTTGGCGCGCATCAAGGCCGGGGCTTGTTCCCTCTTCACAATCAAAGCGCGGTTGATGGCGACCGCATCCACAGCAGGCGCACCCTCCATTGGAACGAACATCGGCGCTGCGCCAAGCGCTACGGCTCGGGGCGTCGCGGGAACGATGACCGTACGCACGCCAGCCGCAAGCTGAGGAATCGCCACCCGGCTGTTCGTATCGGTGTAGACAAGCACGGCAGCTTCGCCCGGGCGGTCGTTACTCTTGCCCATGGCGACCCCCAGCACTCCCATGGCGGGATTGACCCACTGTCGCGCGATGGCCAGCGCCTGCTGGACGCGCGCAATTTCTCGATCACTGAGTGAGCGGGCCTGGGAAGCTGTGATCGTGCTGTCGCCAAAGCTGAGACAACTGACCGGACGATCGGGACCGCCGACGAAGGTTAGAGGCTGGTTGCCGATCTCCGCGCTCAATTCAGTCAGGACCTCATTGGCTGGATTCGCCACACCCTGTACGACTCCGTTTGCATCCGTGCCACCGGCAAAGTACAGCCCGACCGGCTCCGCGTCGGTGGCATCCACCAAGAGCGAACCTGAGTCGCCAGCATCGCTGAAGCGATTTCCGCTGACGGAAATCTGGTTTGAAAACGTCTTGGTCAGATACGGCATGGTCTCTGCGCAGTCGCTGTAGTAGTCCACCTCGACATCCACAGCCACCGCGGAAATCGCGCCGCAGGTCAAGCCGGTTGTTCGCCCGCTCTTGGCCACTCGCATCTGCAAAGTTGCCGGTTCGCCTTTTCCTTCGCTGGAGGAGATGCCCGGCGGCGCGGCAGCCAACGTACTATCCGGTTGTCGAGGTCCAAGTTCGAGGATGGCTCCTGTTGGATCCACGGTGTGCGAGGCAACCTGTGCAATCGCTGCATCCACATTGGTGCTGGGAGAGCGCAGCGAACGCCAGGCTGCGAGGGATGCGACGGGGATCGTGCCGGGGCCTTCGCCGTTCGGAGTGCAATTGTTGTCAATGAGCCCCGGCTGCACAATGGCATCGCCCGGCGCAGCGTGGTCGCTCCTCGCAAGAATGTGGTTGTTGCTCAGCAGATACTGGCGGCCTGACCCATCCTGCACCAACGCGCCCAGCGTGCCGCTGCAACAATCCACGACAGCATTACCGCGCCGGTCAAAGTCATTGTTGTTGCCGCCGGAAGTGCCAAGAGCCATGGGGATTGCAAGCGGGGTCTGGTGGCTGATGGGGGTGCTGGTGACAGCGGCTGGATTCAAGAGCACGGCAGCCTCGGTTCGCGCACCGAGGCTGCCTGTAAGAGCGACGACGTACGTCACGGTCGACGCCGGTACGCTTGTCGGAGCGGTATAGGTGACCGAACACGATGTAAAGGATTTTGTCGAACGCTGACAGAGCGGAGCGCTCAGTGATCCGGTTCCCCCTGTCGCCCCGGATGGCGAATTGGAGAGTACGAACTGAATTGCAGTTCCACCGCCTGCTTGAGCAAGTGTTCCGGAGACAGTGACCGTGCCTCCTGGGCCGAGTGCGGCATTCTGAGGGGTCAAAGGCTGCTGAAAGCCAGGCGCGACGGTCAAGGAGGCTGATGCCCGTATCTGGGGATGGTCCTTGAGCGAGCCAGTGACGATGACCTCCACGCGATCGGCAGTGAGATAACTTGGGGGCGTATACGCGCCGTTCGGCGTGATCGTGCCGGCTCCCGCCACCGGATCTCCGCCCGTCAGGGTCCAAATCACATCGGCGGGTTCTCCGCTGGTTTGCGTGGCCGAGAAATCAAGAACCGCCCCCCCGGAAGCTCCCCTGCCAGTCAATCGATGAGCATTGCATCCGGTGCAGTTCGTATCGATTTTCGCGACTCCCGGCGCAATTGAGAAAAATGAATTCGAGAAACTCGGTGGCGTTGCGCCCCTGCCTCCGCACCCTGACAGCAGAATTGCGCCTATCGCCGTTGCCGCCGGGGCACAGGAAACGACCTTCGCGATCCCGCTCTTTGCGTAGGAGACAAATAATTGATACAGCACGATTTGTGGCGCTCGCTGCAATCTCGTGCCTCTCCTCCTCCCGGTGGGACCTCTCTATAAGACGCCACCTACGGTCAAGAGTAGCGTAGGTTCGGCGGGAACTCAGAAGAATGAACTGACAGTGCATTGCCGGCTTTTCTGGATCGTCCAAATGCGAGTGCACCATGAAGGCATGAATTGAACTCCTAGAGCATCCTGAAATTGAGCTTGCGCAGGTGAAAGAGAAGCGCGAAAAAGCATAAAACGTCCCACCTTTTCGCCATAGACCTACGACGACCGCAGGATTCCATCTCTGATACGGCCCAGCTATAGTCAGCCATAGTTACCGGCAAGACGGGCTGCCCTCTCTGTTCTGCAGCGTCCCCAAGCCGGGCAGAGCGCACGCCAAGAAGGGCACGTCCCCGATCGGAGCGTTCTGAAGGGCCCGAATCCACACGATCGCCGGAGGAAAACATGGGCAGTGTAGCTGGATATTTAGAACCGGAATCAAGAGATCTAGATCTTTGCATGCCAAAGACTGTATCGCGGCTTTTCCGGGCGCTATTCGCAACCAAAGCCCCCGTCTCGCTAGACGGATACCTTATGCCCTGCGATGTTCAGGGTTACATGCTGTTCAGTCAAACCAGCCGGACGCCGACATGGGTTCGGATCCCAGTTGCTCGAATCAAAGAGCTCGAGTGGTTGGGACATAACAAGGAAACCGGACAAGACGTAGAGCGCGTCCGCATCACTCTCTGACGACCGAGACGTCCCTGAGCGACAGACTTCGCCGGGTGCTGCACTCAGAGATCGTCAGGACAGAAAGGGACCGATAGCGGCTGACGGGCCGGTCTTCCTCTCAAGCTCGTCCGGTTCGTCACCGCCAGTCGGAAGCTCCACCCCTAACCCTGCATCGTCACAACCAGTTTGCCGAGGTGGGATGCTTCCTCCATCTGGCGGAGGGATGCCGGAGCATCGGCCCAGGGCCGGGCAGCAAGGACTGGGCGCAGCCGTGCAAGCTCAATTGCTCGATTCATCTGCTCGAAGTCCCTTCTCGATCCCACATAAATGCCTTTGATCTGAACCTGCTTGTGCAGCACCAGCGGGAGCGGCAGTTGGTCCGATGGGCCTGAAAGAACTCCAATCTGTGCAATCTGCCCGCCCATCCGCACAGAGCGAAGTGACTTGGGCAGTGTGCCTGCGCCTCCAACTTCAACAATCAGGTCCACGCCTTCACCACCGGTCTGATCCAGCACCCATTTATCCCAGTCTGGGGTTCCCCGGTAGTTCAGACTGGCATCCAGCCCCAGCTCCCGGGCGCGCGCCAGGTTCTCGTCGCTGCTTGAGACGCAGAGAACCCGAAGGCCTGCAAGTTTCGCAAGTTGGAGCGCAAACAGTGACACTCCGCCTGTTCCCTGAATGAGGATGGTCGCTCCGGGCATCAGGCGCGCCCCGGCGAGAGCGTTCCACGCCGTTACCGCTGCGCAGGGCAGCGTGGCAGCTTCCGCAAAGTTCAGATGGGCCGGAATCCGCACCAGCCCACTTTCTTTCAACACGACCCGCTCTGCCAACATGCCGTCGATGTCGCCGCCTAGTGCTCCCTTTACCTTTTCGGGCGACGGAGGGCCGTCCACCCAGTTCTGCATGAAAATCCCGGCCACCCGGTCTCCGGTCTTCCAATTCTTCACGTGTGAGCCCACAGCAAGCACCTGTCCGGCCCCGTCTGAGCACGGGATGCGGGGCAGCGCCATTTTGGGGTTGTACAATCCTTTGACAACTAGCAGATCCCGGTAATTGAAAGAAACCGCGTGGACCTGGACGAGTACTTCTTCCGGGCCAGGTTCCGGCTCCGCACGTTCCACAAACTCCATTGAATCAATGCCGAAGCGTGCAATCTGCCAGGCAAGCATTTCTTCCTCCGTTCAAAACCCTTCATTCAACTCGCCATGCTGCGAGACGGATGGCCGCTGCGAATCCGTACAATGAAGATATGGCTCGTGGTTGGGAAAGTAAATCCGTGGAGGAGCAAATGGCGGAAGCCTCAAAGGGATCCGATGGGAAGCCCTCATCTGGCGTGGTTTCAGAAGACCAGCGCCGGGCGGCGGAGCTTAAACGCGCGGTGGTCTCACGGCAGAAACAGTCCCTGAACCTGCAGCGCGAACAAATCCTCTCACAGCGGACGTCGAATCCGGGCCGGCGCTCGGCGCTGGAAGCTGCATTAAGCCAGATTGAAGCGCAACTGGCGGCTCTGGAAGAGGCTTAACTGCAGCTGGAACGCGCATCTGAGGCAGGGCCGTTCTAAGACTCGTCTCGCGCAAAAAGCAGGGAGTTCCCCTGTTGAACGGGCGTCATCATCACACGCGCGATGTTCACATGAGCGGGCCGGCTTGCGACCCATACAATCGCATCCGCCACGTCCTCCGCAGTCAGGGGCTTCACTCCTTTGTAAACCTTCGCGGCGCGTTCGGCGTCGCCGCGGAAGCGGACTAGGCTGAAATCAGTCTCGACCATGCCGGGATCTACGCTGGTCACTCGAACCGGCGTTCCCAGAACATCCAGGCGCAAGCCATCGTTGATGGCTCGCTCCGCCGCTTTCGTGGCGCAGTACACGGCCCCGTTGGGATACGTGATGTCACCGGCAGTCGAGCCGAGATTGATGACGTGTCCTCTGCCCCGCACGACCATGCCCGGCACCACCGCGCGAGTCACATACAGGAGACCCTTCACGTTCGTGTCAATCATCTCTTCCCAGTCCTGAATCTTGCCCACGTAGAGTTTCTCGAGTCCGCGGCTTAGACCGGCGTTGTTCACCAGAATGTCGATCTCGGCCCACTCGGGTGGCAGTTCATCGATGGCGGTTTGAACGGCAAAATGGTTGCGTACATCGAGGTCGATGGAGTGAACCGCCGCGGCTCCCCGCTCGCGCGCGAGAATCCCGACTCCGGCCAGCTTGCCGGCGCGTCGCGCAGCCAGCAGGAGCCTGCAACCCTCTGCTGCAAACGCCATCGCCGTTGCAGCGCCGATGCCGCTGCTGGCGCCAGTGATGAAAACAGTCTTATCCCGAAGGCTCATGGCATCATCCTACTGCGTGGAAGCGACCAGAGTGGTGATGGCAGCCACAGTCGAAGTACATCGTGGTACAGCGTTGTGCCTGCTAGCCTGCGGTCTTCAGAACGCCGCGCTCCAACGCCATGCGGTACTGCCCAACGGCCCAGTCGGTCTGCCCCAGCCCAACCCGCTGCGCCTCAGCGAAGATTGCCGCCATCTCCTCAGCAAGACTCACGCGCGCGTGCCGTTCCGCAGCCGCCTCCCGAAGCAGTCGAAGATCCTTCGCGCCGAGCTCCACAGTGGCGCCGGGCTGCGACGGTGGATGCAACATTACATTCCCGTAGGCTGCGTAAATGGGAGACTGGAAGAGCGCGCTGTTGACTGCATTGAGGAAAACTTCCGGCTCAATGCCCTGCGATTGGGCATACACGAACGACTCTGCCAGCGAGTGAATCATCGCGCTGATCAGGAAGTTGCCGCCGAGTTTGAGGGCATGTGCCTGGCGCGGTTCTTTGCCAATCACAGAGATACCGCGCGCGAGGGGCTCAAGCAGCGGGCGGGCCCTGGCCACAGCTGCATCCTCTCCAGCCATCACGATCCACAAGCGCCCCTCTTCGGCAACGTTGGGACGGCCAAACACCGGCGCTGCAACGTACGCCTGGCCTCGCCGGGCGTGCTCTGCTGCCAGCCGCTCGCTCAGCGCGACGCTGATGGTGCTGCACGCAATATGAAGAGAGCCGGGTGAAAGAGCATCGAGCAGTCCGTTTGGGCCAAAAAGCACCTCTTCATGCGCAGCATCGTCAAAGAGCATGGTAATGACGGCGTCTGCGCCCAGTTCAGCCTCCGCCGGCGTCGCTGCCACAATTGCGCCCTCGCGGGCTAGCGGTTCGGTGCGCCCCTCGGTCCTGTTCCATACGGACAATTCGTGGCCTGCTGCGAGCAGGCGAAACGCCATCGACGTTCCCATCTTGCCAAGTCCCAGAAATCCGATTCTCATCCTGATTTGCTCCACGCATTCATCATGGCATTGGAGGGCGCTGCAAGGGCAACCATTCCGGCCTACATGTGCGGCCTCGCGGACGTGGCCGAAGGGGCCGTGTATCGAGTGACAACGCTCAAGTTTTCTGAATGGAACGCGCGGGGCACTGCTGCTGTCTTCATCCGCGCATGTGAGTGCGCGCGTTCAGACGAGGGGCTGGAAGAAAATCGGGACGTGAGGCTTTTGAAATCAAGCCTGGCCAAGACGTGCCCAGGCTCTGCGCGGTTCGTTCTATTGCTGGGGGGTGACGAGATGATGCGCGATGGCAAACAGCGCGAGTTCCAGCCGTGTGGAGACGCCTGTCTTATCGAAAATGTTGGAGAGGTGCCGCTTGATGGTTTCTTCGCTCAGGCCAAACTGCTTGGCGATGTCGCGGTTGCTGCAGCCTTCCACAATGCACCCCACGACTTCCAGTTCGCGCGGAGTGAGCCCGTATGTCTTTCTCTGCGGCGGGGCCGCCTGCTGCATGAGGTCGTGGAGCGCGGCCACGAGGTTGACCACGCGCTTGCCACCGATCCAGAAGTCGCCAGCGTGGACGGTCCGGATGGCGACCTTGAGATGGCCTGCAAGGGCATCTTTGAGGACGATGCCGCGCGCGCCGATGTGCAGGGCTTCAATGATCTGCTGTGTCGTGATGGTCGAGGTCAGAAGAAGAATCTTGACCTCAGGAGAACCTTTCATGATTGCCCGCATGGCTTCGAGACCAGGCAGGCGCGGCATGGCGACATCGAGCAGCAGAATGTCCGGCTTCAGTTCGAGCGTCTGGGTGATGGCGTCATCGCCGTCGTCCGCCTCACCAACGACGCTGAAACCTTCCTCTACCATCAGCATGTTCCGCACGCCAATGCGTACGACAGGATGGTCATCCGCCAGAACGATTCGAATCGGTCTTTCCACGCCAGCCCCTAACCTCCGACAACAAGGATCTTCGCAAGTGGGTTGTAGCATCCGATAAAAACCGGTATAACTCAACCCTTTTCTTTACAACTACATTGCTTGCGCCGGAAACTCAACCTCAAGCATACGCTCAAGGCTCCTTGTCGCTTCACGCAAATCAAGCAGAACGGAGGCCGAGTTATCCAGTTGGTCACTCTCGGATTCGAGCAATGCCCCGAGGCGGGCAGCTTCTTTTACCCCGGCCATGCCACACCCGCCCTTGATCGCATGCCCAATGCGGCGCACGGTGTTGGCATCCCCTTCCGCAATCGCGTCACACAGGGCTTCGCTCCGCTGCTTTAAGTCAGAAGCTACGGCTGCGTAGACTTCGCGCACCATGGCCTCCGGCATGATCTCGCGAAAGCGCGCCAGGGTCTCAAGGTTCAGGATTGGTTCGGAGGCATTCGGAAGTGCGGATGCAACCTGCGGCGTCCTTCCATCGATGAGTTGACCAAGGGCATCCGCACCAAATGGTTTGAGAAGGAATCCATCGGCAGCTTCGATGACATCCCGTTCACCTTCGCTGCCGCTGATGACATAGATGCTGGCGCTGGCCTTGCCCCTCAGAGCACGAATCAACTCGACCCCGTGCATGCCGGGCAGCTGCGCATCCATCAAAATCACGTGAGGGGCAAGCGTGTCCCGGCCAAGAAGGGTCAGAGCGGTTGCACCATCATCCGCGCTATGGACGGTGTATCCGCGCATGGTCAACAGAGTGGCGGTCACTTCGCGGCTAATCATGTCGTCATCGATGAGCAGGATAACGGGAGCTTCATGATTCGCACCATTTCGAAACATAACGTTCTTTCACCGCCATCGGTCTGATGTGCTTACGATTCGTTGGAGACTGCGACTTCATGCAGCCATCCGGGGGACTTGAGCAACTCCCGGGGGCGCGAACCGTCGGCAGGTCCAACCAGCCCATCGCGTTCCATTAAATCAATCAAATGGGCTGCTCGGCCATATCCAATTCGTAACCTGCGCTGCAAAAGAGAGGTTGACGCCTTGCCAAACTCGAAGACCAGACGAACGGCGTCATCAAAGAGGGGGTCACTTTCATCCTCGCCGCCGCTCGCTGCATCGGTGCCGGGCCGCTCATCACGAGGTGACTCAAGGAAGCCTTCGGCATATTCGGCCGAGCCTTGATCTTTCCAGAACGAAACAATCGCAGCCGTTTCCTTTTCACTGACATACGGCGCATGGAGCCGCATCAGGCGGCTGGTGCCGGGAGGCAGAAAGAGCATGTCGCCGCGGCCCAGCAAAGCCTCGGCGCCATTGGTGTCGAGAATCGTCCTGGAATCCACCTTGGTTGCCAGCCGGAAGCTGATGCGCGTGGGCACATTGGCCTTGATGAGGCCGGTAATGACGTCCACGCTGGGCCGCTGCGTCGCCAGCACCAGGTGGATGCCGACGGCACGCGCCATCTGGGCCAGCCTGGTGATGGACTCCTCCACGTTGGCGCGGTCCAGCATCATCAGGTCCGCCAGCTCGTCGATAATGATCACGATGTAGGGCAGCGGCTCCTCGGGCTCGCCCTCTTCAAAGAGCGACGGCATGGAGCCCTCAAACAACTTGTTGTACTGGTCGATGTTCCGCACGCTGCGCGAGGCGAGCAGCTTCAGGCGGCGTTCCATCTCACGCACAGCATTGCGCAGGGCATTCGCGGCCAGCTTGGGTTCCGTGATGATGGGCGTGAAGAGATGAGGAATACCCTCATACATGCCTAGTTCCACGCGCTTCGGATCGACCAGGATGAGCCGAACCTGAGCTGGTGTCGTGCGAAAGAGCAGGCTCATGATCATCGCGTTGATGGCAACGGATTTGCCGGAGCCGGTGGATCCGGCGATGAGCACATGCGGCATGGATGCAAGGTCAGCCGTCACAATGCGGCCGTTGATGTCCTTGCCCATGGCAAGCGTCAGCCGCGACTTGGCCTTGGCAAAGGTCTCCGACTCCAGCACGTCGCGCAGGTGGATCGTCTCGCGCTCGTGATTGGGAACTTGGATGCCAACTGTACTTTTGCCGGCCATGCGCTCGATCAGAATGCTCTCCGCCCGCATCGCGAGACACAGATCCTCGGCGAGTCCGGTGACGCGCGAGTATTTGACGCCAGCCTCGGGCTTGAACTCGTAGGTGGTGACCATCGGACCGGGATTGATTTGAACAACCTGACCGCGGACGTCGAACTCAGCGCACTTTTCCACCAGCACCCGGGCCTCTTCGCGCAGTTCTTCCTCGCGAATCGCCTGCGGCCCATTGCCTGCATTCAGCAGGGTGCTCGGCGGCAGCTTGTAGCCGCTCATATGCTTCGGCGCGACAGTGGTCATGCGGATCTCTGCATCGGCACGCTCGTGGATGGCGATTTCCTTCTCCACAGCGGCGGGCGCAGGAGGCGCTGCGGGAGCGGCGGAAGGCATCTCAACCAGTCGCGAAGTCGAAGGCATTGCTGCGGGAACTGGGGTTGAAGCTGGCGCAGGTGCTGCGGTCGGGGGCGCCTGGCGTTCCCAGATGCTCGCCCTCCGCAGAGTCTCGGCCACCGGCGTCTCGCTATCGGATTCGGCCAGCGGCACACGCTGGTAGGCCGGAATCTCATCCACGGGGTCGGCAGCCACTGGCCTCGTGCGGCGCCCAAAGAGAAGGGAAAGTCGGCTGGGACGATGCTGCTGCGGCGGTTCCGCAGCGGGATCTTCGCCGTCGATGGTTCCGGTGAAGAGGCGCTGTTCGGGGCCGGGGGAAGCCTGTTCGTCGCGCGCCATCTCTGCATCGGCCTTGCGCTCGGCTCGCTCTTCGCGCCAGTTTCTCCATTTATCGCGCAGCGCGATGAGATGGATCCATCGATCTTCGAGGAATTGCTTCATGGCCCATAGGCGGATGCCAACGGCGAAGTAGAGGCCCACTGCAGAGAGCGCCAGAGCGACCAGCCATGCGCCCTGGATATTCAGGTATGCGACCAGCACGCCGGCCATCAGGCGGCCCATCACGCCTTCAAGGGGAACGGCGTGCATCCAGCGCCAGTGCCACGGGAGCAATCCCAGTGCAGCGGGGACAAAGATCAAGGCCAGCGCGCAGCCCGCCCAGCGCAACCACGCGGAGCCGCTCTCCCGGGAGCGCAGCCAGCCCCAGCCGAGAATTCCAATCCAGAACGGGAACAGAAATGCTGCCAGCCCGGCCCACTGTAGCAAGAGGTCACTGGTCCATGCCCCAACGACGCCGACCCAGTTCCGCGCGCTGTGCGCGAGCGCTGCGTCGACGGAGGTGCTCATCGAGGGGTCTGCGGGGTGATAGGTGGCAAGGGAGAGGAAAAGAAGGATCGAGACAAGCGAAGCTAAGAGCCCCAGGAAGACCTCAAGGGCACGGTTACGCTTGGGCGGCAAAGCGATTGGAATCGGCTTCATGGTGGGGACGCCTCCGCTGTCCGGATTCCGCAATTGGCTGATTGCAGCCGCCGGTGCGGTGAGAGATCCCAGAGCAATTCCTATTATCGAGGCCTGCCCGGTTCCTTCCAGGCAAAAACAAAGCGGGAGGAACCATGGTGTCCACCCCCGCTGCGCTATGAAATCTGTGGGTTTAACTGGCGATGTAGTGCGCCCCGAAGAGGAGCAGTGCAATGCCGAGGACGATGCGATAGAGAGCGAACAGGGCGAAGCCGCGCCGCCGGACCCAGAGAAGGAACCACTCGACGACTCCCAGCGCGACGACGAACGAGACGATGAAGCCAATCGCCAGCACAATCCAGCGCTCGCCGTTCATCACCACGTGCGCCGCCGCAACTGCCGCTGCACTTGCGTCCTTGTGGGGATGGATCTCCTTCAGCAGATCGTAGCCCGTGGCAGCCAGCATGGTGGGGATGGAGAGCAGGAAGCTGAACTCCAGTGCCGACGGGCGGTCGAGACTGGCAATCTGGCCTGCTGCGATGGTGGACATGGAGCGCGAGACCCCCGGAAAGATCGCGGAAAGCGCCTGGCAGAGACCAATCCAGATGGACTGGCCGAGGGTCATCTCCTCCACATGGGTCGTTGAGGCTTCCTGGCGCGAGAACCAGACATCCACGATCCACATCACCACGCCGCCAATCAGCAGCGCAAGTGCCATCACGGTGAGACTGCCCAGGTTGTGGTCGCTCCATTTCTTCAGCAGCAGCGCCGGAGCCGAGGTGCACGCGAAGGCGATGAAGGTCAGGGAAATCGGATGCGTCAGCCAGTTGCGGTCGCCGTTTTCACCCTCCGGAAATGTCCGCAGAAACCCGACGATGCGGCCAAGATACAGCAGCAGGAGCGCGAGGATGGCACCGGCCTGGATCACGATGGTGTACATCTTCCAGTACGCGTCGTCGAGGGGAATCCGCATCAGCGCTTCGGTGATGCGCAGATGCGCCGTTGAACTGACAGGGAGAAACTCCGTCAGGCCCTCGACGATGCCCAACAGAACAGACTGAATGTAGACGTTCAAGAAACCTCCGAGAATGCCCTAGGGTTGATCGATGCCGTAAACAGGCACTTCCTGATCTAATTTGAACACGAGCGCGGCCGCTCGCCAGGTGTAATCCGACTCAGGAAACTTGTCTTTGAGTTGCGCCGCGAGCGCACCCGCATGGTGGTGCGCTTCGTCGTGGCGCTTATCACTGCCATCGGCCCGGTACATATCCGTGAGAACCGCCTGCCGGTAACAAGCTTCATAGAGCGCCTGGGCCGTGCGAGGCCCATTGGGGTGCTCGGCGGCGTACCGCTCATAGACATCCGACTCGCGCTCGGGGCACTTTTCCTGGCCCTGCCAGTCGCCGCAAAGTTTGTTATCAATCAGGTCAAAGTCCGCCAGGTCGGCCCAGCGCGTGTGGGGGTAATACTTCATGACCTTGTGCAGCTCGTCTTCGTCCATCTGGTTGTGCAGCGCAGGATTCTGCAGCTTGGCCGAGGGCAACGAATGGTAGTCGGCCTTCTGCAACTGCCAGCGGATATCCGCGGCGCGCCAGGCTGCCTCAGCAGCCAGCGGCGAGTTCGGAAACATCTCCACCACACGCCGGTAGAGCAGCCGGGCTGCCTGCGCGGCATTCGCAGGCCCACGGGGATCCGCGGCCAGCGCTTCCTCAGACGCCGCCGAGCCCAGCAGAATCTGGTCCCCGTTGGGCAAATTCTCTGAGACGACTCCCTTGGCTTCCATCCATCCCGTGATGGGAGGAGGCGTGTCGTTGCTGCCGAAGACCGGCTCATCTTCTGAGTGCTCCTCTTCGACATCCGTGTTGGCGTAGACGCGCAGCCAGTCGCCACTTTTTTCCGCGATGACCAGCTCACGGCCGATCTGGACGCGCTCCACTTTTTGCGCGCTCTTGTCCGGGGAGACATACAGCCATGTGACGCGCAATGCCGCGGCCCGCGGACCGGCCAGCGGCTTGACGATCTGCGGAGGGCGCTTCTGGGCATGCGCCGCAGGAGCGCACAGGACTGCCAATCCTAATGCAAGGGAACGGAGCTTCATCACAGGAAGCATCATAGCCGAACGACGTTATAAGTCGACTTCAGTGAGCACACGGGCCAGCAACTCGGGCGCGACATTGCCGCCGCTCACCACGGCAACGGCTTTTTGATATGCAGGCAACTGACCTGCATGGAAGAGCAACGCGGCAGCAGCCACAGCGCCGCTGGGCTCCGGAACAAGCCGGGCGGTGGAAACAATGGCCCGCATCGCGCTACGAATCTCGCCTTCAGTCACAGTCACAACGTCATCTACAAATGCCTGGATATGCGCGAAGTTGCGCTTTCCCACGCTCTGCGTGCGCAGTCCGTCTGCGATGGTGCGGGTGGTCAGTTCCGCAGGCCACTCCACGACAGACCCTTTGCGGAAGCTTTCGGCCGTGTCGCCAGCCAGTTCCGGCTCCACGCCGACAACTTTTACGCGGGGACACAACTGCTTGACGGCTGCAGCCACGCCGCTCAACAGACCTCCGCCGGAGACGGGCGCCAAAACAAGATCCACCTCAGGAAGGGCCTCAGCAATCTCCAAGCCGCAGGTTGCCTGCCCGGCGATGATGTCTATATCGTCATAGGGAGGAACCACCACGTAGCTGTGAGCGCGCACCAGCTCTTCTGCCTTGGCAAGGCGCTCACTCGATGCGGGGCCGACGTCGACGACCTCTGCCCCGAGCGCCAGAGTGGCAGCTCGCTTGATGGCCGGCGCATTCGAAGGCATCACAATCACAGCCTTCGTACCGACGGCGCGCGCCGCATAGGCGACGCCCTGGGCGTGGTTACCGCTTGAGTAGGTAATCACTCCGCGTCTGCGTTCGTCGGGCGTGAGCTGCAGAATCTTGTTCGCGGCGCCGCGAATCTTGAATGCGCCGATTGGCTGAAGGCTTTCGGCCTTGAGCCAGACGTTGCCTGCGACTCCAGGAAACGGGGTGTGGACGAGCGGTGTACGGACGGCAATTCCGGCGATGCGCGCTGCCGCGTCGCGCACGGCGTTCAGGGTGACAAGTGCATCTGCCATTGAACCTCTGCGCCTCTTCGATTCAGATCTCCAGAATCACCGGCATGATCATCGGTCGTCGTCCCGTCGTCTTTTGAATGAGCCGTTTCAGGTCTGCGCGGATCTTGTCCTTGGCCATGCCGTAGTCGGCCTTCTGCTCGTCACTCAGTTCGTCCAGCGTCTTCAGCACCTGCTCGCGTGCCTGTTCGGTGATGTCTGCTCCGCCAAATCCGCGCATCACGACCTCAGGAGTCAACTCCAGCCTGCCTGTACGCTTGTTGATCGCCAGGACTGCGAGCACAATGCCGTCCTCGCTCAGGATGCGGCGGTCGCGAATGACCAGGTCCTCGACCACATCGATGCTTGAGCCGGAGTCGATGAGGATGCGGCCGGCGGTGACTTTGTCCTTCTTGCGCGCATCGTTCTTGTCCAGTTCCAGCACGTCGCCGTCTTCGATGACAATCGCGTGTTCAACGGCTCCGGTCTCCATGGCCACCTGCGCGTGGCGGCGCAGGTAGCGGTAGTCGCCGTGGACAGGGATGAAGAACTTGGGCCGTACGAGGTTGATGAGCAGGCGCATCTCTTCCTGGCTGCCGTGGCCGCTCACATGGATCAGGCCGCTCGATCCGTCATCGCAGATTACATGCGCATCGCGCCGGTAGAGGTGGTCGATGACGCGGAAGATGCCTTTTTCGTTGCCCGGAATGATGCGCGAGCTCAGGACGACGGTATCGCCGGCATCAATCTTTGCATGCTTGTGGTTGTCCACCGCAGCACGGCTCAGCGCGCTCATCGGCTCGCCCTGTGTGCCGCTGATGAGCACCATCAGCTCGTCCGGCGCATAATCCCGCATCTGTCCCGGATTGATGACCAGCCCTGGTGGCAGATCGATGTAACCCAGGTCCTGCGCGATCTCGGTGCTTTCCATCATCGATCGGCCGATCACCGCGACCTTCCGGCCGTGCGCGCGGGCGAGTTCCATTGCGATGCGGATGCGGTAGATCGACGAAGAAAAGCAACTGAAAAAGATCTTGCGCTTGGCCCGCGAGAAGATCTCATCCAATCGCGGCACAACGGCCCGTTCGCTCGGCGTGTACCCACCGCGCTCCACGTTCGTTGAATCCTGCAGCAGGGCGAGCACGCCACGCTTGCCATACTCGGCAAAGGTGTGGAGATCGAAGGGCTTCTCGTCGAGCGGTGAAAGATCGATCTTGAAGTCGCCCGTATGGATTACAACGCCCGCCGGCGTGTCGATGGCCAGCGCGACGCAATCAACCAGGGAGTGGGTGACGCGAATCGGCTCAATCGTGAATGGGCCAATGGAGAACTTTTCTTTCGGCGCAATCTCGATCAGCTCGGTCTCGTCCAGAAGCTGATGCTCTTCGAGCTTGCCCTCCACATACGCCAGGGTGAACTCAGTGGCATAAACCGGGACCTTGATCTCACTGAGAATCCACGGCAATCCGCCAATGTGGTCCTCATGGCCGTGGGTCAGAATGATAGCGCGCACGTGCGCCTTGTTTTCGACGAGGTAGGAAATGTCGGGCACGACGATGTCCACCCCGAGCAACTCAGTCTCGGGAAACATAAGTCCGGCGTCGATGACGATGATGTCGTCTTCCCAGCGCAGGGCAAGACAGTTCATGCCGAACTCGCCGAGTCCGCCCAGAGGGATGATTTTCAGCTTTTTGGTATGCATTGGTCAGCTTTGATGCTACCATCCGCCGGTGCTCTGCGCTTCATCCACGTTCGGTCCAACGTTCCTGCTCAGGCTGCCCAATGGAGCACCCCAGCGTCCATGAGGTGAGGCCTGTAATGTCTGCTCCCGCGCGCGTCGCGATTGC
>JAGWML010000323.1 GCA_028873155.1 Acidobacteriota bacterium | reverse complement strand
ACTGGCGGCAGAAGGAACGCGAGCACATGGCAAAGCAGGGCACGCGCATGCCGCATGGCGCGCAGCGCGAGCTGTTCGATCGCCGCGTCGAGGCGGAGTATGTGCGCCTGTTGCACGAGGTCGCGAAAGTCATTGCCGCATACTGCGATGCGCACTCAATCGACCAGGTCTATTTGCTTGGGTCAGAGCGGCTTACGAAGCAGGTGCAAGAGGAACTGCCGCAGTCCCTCAGAGAGCAGGCGGTCCTCATCGCGCATGTCAGCTCTGAAGAGCCCTCAGCCGACATTCAGGCCCGCATCGAGACGAGGTTGCGGGAATACGAGGCGCGCCGCAAGGAGCGCGTCATCGACGAACTGCTCAATCGAACCCAGGGGATCGTGACCGGCGTGGACCAGACGCTGCATCAGCTCCAGCGTGGTCTTCTCGCTTCGCTTTTGCTGGTGGAAGAACTGAACCCCGCGCTGCATCAGTGCGGAAGTTGCGGGCTGGTCACGGCATCCGCTTCACAGCGGTGTCCCGCCTGCAACGAGATGCAAACGGTCACAACACTGCACGAGATGCTGCCCATGCTGCTTATCCGTCACGCGTGCCGGATGGAGTTGGTCGAGGGCCTTGCCGCGAGCCACCTGCAAACCGCAGGCGGCATCGGCGGGCGGCTGCGCACGTTGAAGCATCAGCCGGCTTCATCGAAAAGCGCGCGAACGGAGAAGAGAGCCGGCGGCCTGGCGCGCATCGCCTGACCGGAGGTGTGTCTGGGGAGAATTCTCACCGGTGCCGGCCGGGCTGAGGCCCGCTTTCAGGGATCATCCGGCCGGTGCTGCTCCGGTTTTTTCGGGGTGCCGGAACAGGCTCTTCCGGCGCCCCAGACCGTTTCTCGACGCTTTCACCAAGCGCACACCAACAAAGGCTCCGGCCACGCGCGCCAGAAGGGCCGATCGCGAAACGAATCGCGACACGAAGCGCTCGAGCTGCGAACGCTTGTTCTGCCTAAACTGTTGAAATGATTGGTGGACCTGATCGGGATCGAACCGATGACCTCTTCCATGCCATGGAAGCGCGCTCCCAGCTGCGCCACAGGCCCACATGCGGATGGTCGTAACTTTCTTATTGTCTCCGCTTGCGCGGAATTCGTCAAACTTCCGCTCCCTGCGCGGCACGGCATGGGATTACTCCT
>JAGWML010000171.1 GCA_028873155.1 Acidobacteriota bacterium | reverse complement strand
CACCCTTCTCGTGCTCGATGGCCTGCTCCAGGTGCCCCTCAGAGACGTGGCACTCCCGCAGCACATCCTGGTTGAGCGCGACGCCGCCTCCGCTCGCGATCGCCCCCATGCCCAGCTCACGCTGTCCCGGTGCGTGCAGCTTGCGCACGGCCATGATGTCCAGCGGCAGCCGACATTCCCTTGCCACCTCGTATGCCACCGGAACGCCGCCGCGCACCAGGCCGAGCACAAGGCCGCCGGCGATCTCTGGCAGGGCGGCGACAAGCTTGCTCAATGCCTGGCCAGCGTGCTGCCGATTTTCATACAGCATCCCGTTCATGTGTTGCATTCTATGCCTGGCGAAGTCGCAAAGCGTTGATTGCCATCACCGTCGTCTACAATGCCTTCAAGCCTTCGCGAGGTCTCCCATGCGCCCCTCGTTTTCTCTCGGCATTGAAGAGGAGTACCAGACCATCGATCCTGCGACGCGCGACCTGCGCTCGCACATTGAAACGGAGATGCTGGCCGCGGGCAAGATGCGGCTGCAGGAGCGCGTGAAAGCGGAGATGCATACCTCGGTCGTCGAAGTGGGCACGCGCGTCTGCCGCAACATCGATGAGGCGCGCGAGGACATCTACGACCTGCGCCGCCAGATGATTCATCTTGCGCGCGAGCATAATCTGGTGCTCGTGGCAGGGGCGACACATCCCTTTGCCGACTGGCGCACGCAGGAGATCTATCCCGATCCGCGCTATCACCAGGTCGTCAAGGATCTGCAACTGGTGGCGCGCGCCAACCTCATCTTCGGTCTGCACGTGCATGTGGGCATCGAGGACCGCGAGGCGGCCATCCGCATCATGAACTCGATGCGCTATTTTCTGCCGCACATCATGGCGCTGGCCACCAACTCACCCTTCTGGCTGGGCCTGAACACGGGCTACAAGGGCTATCGCGCCAAGGTCTTTGAGAACTTCCCGCGCACGGGCATCCCGGACGCCTTTGCGAGCTACTCCGAATTCGAGAGCTACGTCAGCCTGCTGGTGCGCACCAACTGCATCGACAACGCAAAGAAGATCTGGTGGGACATTCGCCCGCATCCGTTCTTCAATACCGTTGAGGTGCGCGCCTGCGACATCCCGCTGCGCGCCGAGGAGACGGTCGCCATCGCTGCGCTGATTCAGGCCACCGCAGCGTATCTCTACAAGCTGCACGAGGCCAATCAGGACTTCCGCCACTACACGCGCTCGCTGATTGCGGAAAATAAGTTTCGCGCGGTGCGCTATGGACTCGACGGCAAGCTCATCGACTTTGGCAAGCAGCAGGAGGTTCCGCTGCGCGACTTAATCGAAGAGTATCTGGCGATGATCGACCCCGTGGTGGACGAGCTGGGCAGCAGGGAAGCGATCGTTGGCGTGCGGAAGATCCTGAAGAGCGGTACCGGCGCCGACCGCCAACTCGCGGTCTTTGAGGAGACGAAGGGCGACCTGAAGGCTGTTGTGGATTACATGGCGCACGAGACCGCGGCCGGCCTCTAGCTGTTTCAATTCCGTGAATTTTTCGGTAGTCTCAAGAGATATCGGCCGCTTTCCACGCGGTCTTTCTTGAGAGGGAGCGCCGCACACGACGCATGAATCAAGCCGCATCCTACCTGCTGTCACTGGCTTATCCGTCTGAGTTCACGCCCGGAGCCCGCTCCGCGGTGGAGACGTGCCTGCGCATCGACCCGGCAGAAAAGGTCACTCTGATCACCGACCGCGTAACGGAGCAGATTGGCGCTTCGCTTGCCGCTCAACTTGCCGCACGCGGCTGCGAGTGGAATGCCTTCGTGCTGGAAGACCTGGCCGCGCGCCCGTTGAGTGACATGCCGGCGGCGGTGCTCGAGGACATGGAGACCTCGCAGGTTTCCATCTTTGCCGTGCTGGTGCAGGCTAATGAATTGCGCTCGCGGATGCAGATGACCGATGTGGTCAATCGCCGCCACATGCGCCACGCGCACATGGTCAACATCACGCCCGAGATTATGTGCCAGGGGATGCGCGCTGATTTCAACCGCGTTGACCGGCTCTCGCAGAACGTGCTGGAACGAGTGCGCCAGGCCACGCGGATTCGCGCGACGACCGCGGCTGGGACCAACATCACAGCGGAGATGAATCCGAACTACAAATGGTTCAAGACCTCCGGCATCATCTCGCCTGAGAAATGGGGCAACCTGCCCGGCGGCGAGTGCTTCACCTCGCCCGGCGAAGTGAACGGCACATTTGTGGTGGATGGCGTGGTGGGCGACTGGCTCTGCGCGCGCTATGGTCTTCTGGCTGAGACGCCGCTGACGATCGAAATTGCCGGCAACCGCATCGTGCGCTGCTCCAGCGCCAACAAGCAGCTTGAAGCGGACTTCTGGGCCTATACGCACACGGACGAAAACTCGGACCGCGTGGGCGAGTTTGCGATTGGCACCAACCTCGGCGTGGAGCGCGTGATCGGCAACATTCTGCAGGACGAGAAATTTCCCGGCATCCACATCGCCTTTGGCAATCCCTACGGCGAGCACACGGGCGCGCCGTGGCGCTCGGGCACGCATATCGACGTAGTTGGACTGCGCTTTAACATCTGGATCGAGACCGAGGCGGGTGAGGAACAGATTATGCGCGAGGGGCGGTTCCTGATCGCTGCCTGAGGCGCGCCGCCCACACGCAGCAAAAGCCGCAACCGGAGCCGCGGGGCGTCATCTAAAGTGGAGATATGACGACCAAAGCTTCTCTTCCTCTTCGCAGACTTGGAAACTCTGACCTTGAACTGACGCCCATCGGCTTTGGCGCGTGGGCCATCGGCGGCGGCAACTGGGAATTCGCATGGGGCGCGCAGGATGACAGCGAATCCGTTGCGGCCATTCATCGCGCGCTGGATCACGGTATCAACTGGATTGACACGGCGGCCATCTACGGACTCGGACACTCCGAAGAGATGGTAGCCAGGGCGCTGAAGACCGCGAGCCACAAGCCGCTCGTTTTCACCAAGTGCTCGATGCGCTGGCATGCGGACCGCTCCATCTACCGGTCGTTGAAGGCCGAATCGGTGCGTGAGGAACTGGAGAGCTCCCTGCGCCGGCTCGGCGTGGAGACGATCGACCTGTATCAGATTCACTGGCCCAACCCCGAGACCGAGATCGAAGAGGGGTGGGAGGCGCTTGCGAAGCTGCGCGAGCAGGGCAAAGTCCGCTGGATTGGCGTCTCAAACTTCAACGTGGAACAGATGAAGCGCGCGCAGAAGATTGCGCCCATCACCAGCCTGCAGCCGCCCTATTCCATGCTGTGCCGCGCGATAGAAGAAGACATTCTGCCCTTTGCGCAGGCGAACAACATTGGCATCATCAACTACTCGCCAATGGTGTCGGGGCTGCTGACCGGCAAGATGACTGCGGCACGTGTGGCTGCGCTGCCCGCCGACGACTGGCGCAAGCGTGCGGTTGAGTTCAATGAGCCGCGGCTGAGCCGCAACCTCAAGCTCGTGGAACTGCTGCGTGAGATCGGCGCGGAGCACAAGGTCGAGCCGGGCGTGGTTGCCGTGGCATGGACCTTGCGGCATCCAGCAATTACCGCGGCGATTGTGGGCGGCCGCAGCGCGCAGCAGGTGGACGGGATCGTTCCTGCGCTGACCTTCCGCCTCAGCGATGAGGGGTTTGCGCGGATTAACGCGTTCCTCGCTACAAATGCCGCGTGAAATCGCAAGTACGGCACATAACAAAAGCCCCCGGAATCATCCGGGGGCTTTTCGCTGAAGATCGTTGGGATGCTTACATCGCTGCGACAAAGTCGGGCAGAATCACGGCTGCATTTTCCTGCAACAGGCGGGTCATGCGCGCAGCCATGCCCGTATACATCGTGGCGGCGCGAAACGCATTGATGCGTACGCCTTCGCTGGCATGTGTACACGCATACTGGCCGAGCGCCATGAGGGAGCAAACCCGGATTTGCAGTGCGTCGCTGTGCAGCGTGGCGATGAGTTCCATATCTTTGCAGGCTCCGGTGCGAGCGGCAAAATCAGCCATCTCGATCATCACCGAGGCATTCTGGTACATGGCCCACAGGCCATGTACCCCGTGAATACGGGTCCACGTCTCATCCGGAGTGGATTCCATGCCTTCCTGCCAGAGGAAGTGTTCACTGAGCTCGCGGGCAGACCAGTCGCAGCGCAGCCGCGCCACGAGCGAGTCCCATGTGGCCTCGTTGCGCCTGCGAACGGCCATTCTCCACCGACCAAGGAAAATTGCTATCCCAGCAAGCGCCGCAATTTGAATCAACGTCAGAAGCATCGGGTGTTCCTTTTTCTTGCTTGAATTGCTGTCCGAGCCCTTCGGCTCATCTACCCGGTTCCTACTTCACCCACCATTAATAGCAGAATTCGTGCGCTATGTGTACGAAAAATCGATGGTTGCGATAAACCGTTAGTGGTATGGATGCAGGTACTTCCGTAATGGCGGACTCGGGAAGGAAATGCTCGGGGAGAAGCGTTGGAGCGCGGTGTTAACAGCGGAAGGGAGCAACGGGAGGGGAGAAAATCGTCAGGCCTTGCTCTGGCGGCGCTCCAGGGCGGCCTGGGCCAGGGCCAGTCGCTGCTCGCGCGCAACACCGGCCATCGCCAGCAGAACGCCCTGCATCTGCGGGGTGAACTCGCGCCGCTCCGCTTCTTTCTGGGCGAAGCTGTAGACCCAGTAAAGCAATGAGCCCAAATAGCTTGCGACAACGAACTCGTTCAAGGTGCTGTATTGAAGAATGTTCGAGTTGTGCGTATGGACGAGCATCGCTGCGAAGCTGACGATGGAGTAAAACCCCAGCCCTGTTGCCACCTGAAGTTCGCGGTCACGCCAACTAAGAGATAACAAGTTGCTGCATGCGGCAAGTCCCACGAAAAATAAGATCCGGAGCAGGGAGGATAGTTGTTGAACATGAATGATCAGGGCGAAGGTTTTGGCCACTCCACCAACCGCCGTCAAGGGCCAGAGTAGGACTCCAGCCAGCGCCAACAGGAGAGCAATGAACAGATAGGCTCGACGGGGAAGATACGCTTGAATTGGACGAAGAACGGACCAGGTCAGCTCGGTCAACACTGCAAATACAAACACTGTATCGATTACGACTATCGCTAAGTACACTTCCCTGTAGCCGTTGCCTAAGTGCTCAGCCAAGGGAAGAACTAGACAATTGTTGAGGAGGTCCCACACACAGTAGAGCGAAAATAGTCGAAGAGAATGCCACAAACCGCGGACTATTAGGAGCAGAACTACGGTCAGCTCCGCCAGAATGCCGAGTAACCAGAGGATGAAGCTCAAGTGCTCCATAGCGTTTAGTCCGCAGCACCATCAGGAACTATACATCTAGAGATAAGCATACCTTAGATGTGCTGCCTCCCGCATCACGGGCACCTATTTATAAATTCAAAGCCTACGCCATAGCCTTGGTCGGGAACGGTGTCATGGGAATGGCAGCGGTCTTGGTCGGAAACGGTGTCATGGGAATGATCGTTGCAGCGGCAATGGCGAGGGTAGCAAGAGCAAGGACGGAAGTTTTGACAATACGATTCAGCATATGAGCGTCTCCCAACGAACTGAATGAGTTACGCTCCAAAGACTACCCCAAAAGTGGCAGGAACGCTACCCCAAAGGTAACTTTTTTCTAAATTATTTTTGGACCGTGACCTTCGTACTGTAGGGGGCTCTTCAATTCCTGCCCTAAGGCGCTCAAAGTATTTGGCTTAAAATGTTTACATTTATCTGATTCTCCGGGCTCGCTTTCGTTCGTCCTGCCGCCGTTGCGTGGTTTGGATGGCTGGGACGGGCGTATGGTGAACCAGACTGGCGGGTTGCAGCGGGAGGTTTGGCCTTGATTCAGGGATTGCGCCGGAGGTTCAACGAGCAGTTCACTCCTGAGGCCTATAAGAGTCTGTATGGCCTGACGGAAGCGGGCTCGCAGTGCTCGATTCAATTCCGGCTGGCGGAGACGCCCGTGTTTGTGCCCACAGCGCTGCTGGAACAAATGGCCGCGGCGGGTGCAGAGATGGCGCTGGCCCTCATGGACGATGCGGCGTATCTGGAGCGCGCGCGCGCAGCGATTCCCGCGGGGTATTGTGTCGCAGGCGAAACCCGGCGCCCGAATTTTCTGACCGCCGACTTTGCACTCGTCGAAACCGCGCAGGGCGGGCTGGAGCCTTGGCTGGTGGAGTTGCAGGCTTTTCCTTCGCTCTACGGATTTCAGACGGTGCTCTGCGATGCGTACCGGAGCGCCTTTGGATTGCCGAGCCAGCTCCAGATCTTTCTGAGCGGACTGGATGAGGCCGGCTATTGGCGTCTGTTTGCCGAGACGGTTCTCGGCGGGCATGCAGCGGAGAACGTCGTGCTGGCGGAAGTGGATCCGATGCATCAGAAGACGCTGCCGGATTTTCTGGTGACGGCGCGCAGGCTTGGGATTGCGGTGGTGGACATTGCGGGATTGGAAGCGGAGGGGAGCAGGCTGTTCTATCGCGATGGGCGCGGCCGCCGTGTACCCATCCACCGCATCTACAATCGGGCGAT
>JAGWML010000170.1 GCA_028873155.1 Acidobacteriota bacterium | reverse complement strand
ATCGGCCCGAGTGCTGACTGGATGAGGGGGCGCAGGGGCGGGCGCTTCGGCAAGCGGCGTGAACGCTGCAATCTGCTTTGGCTCAAGTGCAATGTAATTATCCTCGCCCGAGCTGAGATACAGGCGCACCTGGCCATTCACCAGCGCATGGTGGTCGCAGTTCATCGTGAATCCGTTCGACAGCGTAGCGAGTTCGGCAGCGCCTGCGCGCGCAGTCAACGCCGACAATGCCAGTACGGCGCAACACATCCGGTACAAACCTGTCCCTCCCATGCAATCAGGCTCGAACGCCTGCAGCTTGTTGACGCGCCAGCAACCTTTCGAGCACAACCGCGACGCCATCTTCGTCGTTTGCCGGCGCCTGTTTCCAGCCCTTCACCTTCGCCATGGTGCGTAACTCGACTGCCGCATTCCCCATCACCACGCTCTGGCCCGCCCATTCCAGCATATCGACGTCGTTCCAGTTGTCGCCGATGGCCATGGTCTCTTTGCGGTCGATGCCGAGCCGGGCAACCAGCCGCTGCAGTGCGGAGCCTTTTGAAACCCCGTGCGGCAGCAGGTCCAGAATCGCGAGATCGCGGCGCGGATATTCGGTACGGATGCAGCCGCAGACAGCATGCAGCGGACTTTCCTTGAGCGCCTTTTCCGCATGACGCATCTTGTTCATGCCTCCGGCCACCATGCCCTGAATCGGGTCGTTGCCGTCGACTAGCGCATCTTCCAATGGCTTCACCACCTGAATGGATTTCCGATTCGTTTCGACCCACACTGCGATTCGTCCATGCGTCTGCTCCAGATCCTCGAGCACCAGCTCGCCCGGTTCTTCGCGATCGAATGTAAACACCAGTGCGCCAAAGGGCCGAAGAATGCCGCACAGCGCGCGCGCCACGTTCGCGGGCAGAAACTGGCGATCGAGCCGGTCGCCTGCGAGTGTGCGCGTCACTGCTCCATTGGACGTAATCAGCGGCATATCCGCTCGCAGGTCAAGGCCTTCCAGGATGGGCGCAGTGTAGGCCTGTCTGCGGCCAGTGGCAATGGCCACCACAATTCCGGCCTGCTGCGCTGCTTTCAGGGCTTGCGCGTTTCGCTTGCTGATCTGTTGAGAAAAGGTGGGCAGCAGTGTGCCGTCCATGTCAATGGCGACCAGCCGGGCGGGAGGATGCATTCTTCCAGTTTACCGACCGGGGGCTGGAAGACCCGAATGTCCGGCCGAAACGTGCGACGCCGCACAGCACGGTGTGACGGACGGCATACCGCGACTCATGGGATGGATGAACAATGGGGAATCGTTGGAGGAATGCAATGACAGCCCCAGTTCTCGTTTCCTATGCAACGCGGAGCGGATCAACCGGAGAGGTTGCTGAGGCCGTTGGAGCGACGCTCCAGAGTGAGGGCCTCGCACCAGAGGTGCTCCCCATGCACGCGGTGGAGTCGCTCACGGGCAGATCATTTCTGATTCTTGGCGCGCCACTCTACATCGGGCGGCTCCCGAAGGAGTTCCACCAATTCATGGCTCTGCACGGCGAAGGCCTTCGACGACTGCGGCCCTGGCTCTTCATTCTTGGTCCCACGCGGACTGTTCCTGCCGACTTCGAGGCGGCAAGACGCCAGGCGGCCAGGCAACTGGAGCGGTATGACTGGCTGCAACCCGCCGAGGTGCACGTCCTGGGCGGGCGGTTCGACGTTCGCCGTATGCCCAAGCCGTTCAACTTGCTGACTCGTCTGCCGCTTCCGGCGCTCGACAAGATGCCTGTCACGGACATTCGCGATTGGGTAGAGATTCGAGCATGGGCGCGATCCGTCGCGCTGCAAATCAAATCGGCTGCATAAGGAACGAGGTGCTTCGGTACACTGGCAGCATGGAGCGCATCTGCAGCCATTGCCATGCCGTACTGGACACGCAGACACAGGCGGACTGGTGCCCGGCGTGCGGCGGAGCGCTGATCGATCGGCCGGAACTGCCGAAAGGCGCAGAGCGCGCGCCCGAGGTGGATCACCGCGGCATCGTCCTGCCCCGACGGCATCCAGTGGGCGGCATCATCACGCCGCAGTAGCTCATTCGTAGCGGAGTGCCTCGGCCGGCAGGATGCGCGCGGCGGCGGAAGACGGATAGAGCGTGGCCAGCAGCGAGATTCCGATCGACACTGCGGAGACAATCAGGCCGTCCAGCGGCCGTGGCGCAAAGGGCAGCGTGTCGATGGAGTACACCTCAGCCGACAGATGAATGAAGTGATAGTGCCCCCCGGCCCATGAGGCGACGTACCCGAGGATCACCCCAATTGCGGTGCCGACAACGCTGATCAGAAATCCCTGCAGCAGAAAGATCCGTCGTACCTGCGCGGGCTCGACGCCAAAGCTCATGAGCACAGCGATGTCGCGGGTCTTTTCCATCACCATCATGGTGAGCGCGATGAGAATGTTCAACGCCGCCACAATCACGATCAGCGCGATGATGATGAAAGTGACCACCTGCTCCTCTTTGAGCGCACGAAAGAGCGGCCGATTCTGCTCGATCCAGTTTGTGGTCATGAATCCTTTGCCGGCGGCCTGTTCAATCGCGGTGCCGATCTGCGGTGCGCGCTCCATATCATCCACCTTGAAGCTGACCACAGAGAGCAGGTCCGGCTCGCTGAACAGTTTTTGGGCATCGCTCAGCCGCATGAATGCCATCGCGGAATCGTATTGGAAGAAGCCGGAGTGGAAGATGCCGACCACGCGAAAGCGCTGATACTTGGGTGCCAGCCCCAGCGGGGTGAGTTCA
The DNA here is from genome assembly GCA_028873155.1 of Acidobacteriota bacterium. Lineage (GTDB taxonomy): Bacteria > Acidobacteriota > Terriglobia > Terriglobales > Acidobacteriaceae > Telmatobacter. Next base: position 3,921 of record JAGWML010000170.1, on the reverse strand, counting down.
CCCTGCGGGCTTGTGATGAGCACGGTATCGCCGACCTGCGCGCCAATCTGGTCGGCCAGATCTCTTCCCATCACCAGTGGCGGATAGGCTGTCTCGGCGGGCTGGGGCAGGGAATCGTCGGGGACAGGGACCTGCAGCCCAACTGCGGGGTCGACCGGAGCAAGTTCATGGGCGGACCCGGAGGAAATGGAGTTCAGGAGATTGCTGACGGTCAGTTCTTCGCTCGGGATGATGCCTTTGATGAGGGCAAAGCCCGCGTGCGGTCCGCGTGAAACAAGCACCTGTCCGTAGAGACCAGGCGACGCAGCTGTGACGTGAGGAACCTGGCGCAGACGATCGACAAGCGGGCGCCAGTCGCGAATGCCGTCTGCGGCGGTCCGCATCAGGTCAACCTCAGAAGAGGCTCCGAGCAGCTTGTCCTGCAGGTCGCGGCGCATGCCGTTGGTGATGGCGAGCGCAATGATGAGCGCGGCGACGCCGGCCGCGACGCCGGCAATCGAGATGCTGGTGACGATGCCCACCACAGCCTGCCGCCGCCTGGCTCTTAGATACCGCGCCGCTACAAATAGCTCAAATCGCATCGCCTGGCTGCCTATTTCGCCGCGGAAGTGAACACTGTCTTGGCGACTCCGACATTGTCGTAGCGGTCATAGACGCGCACCGTCAGAAGATGTTCTCCCGGTTGCGCCACCAGCGAAGAAGCCGGTAGATCCGCCGCGTAGCTTTCATGTTTCGCATCCGAGAGCGTGCCAACCGGTGCAAGGAACTGCCACCGCCCTGCATCGATGGAGTACTCCGCATGGGCGATTGGAGAGGTCGTGTCGCTGGCCTCAAAGACGATGTGGACCACCGTGGGGCACGGAGCTTTTTCGCACGCCGAAGTCTTTTCGCTCGCTGCCAGTCCGGCGATGACCGGTGGTGTTGTATCGAGCTCGAAGCGCTCGCTGACCTTTTCGCCCGTGAGCGCATCGCCAAAGCTGTGTGAGGGCGCATCGCTGGCGACGACTTTCACCTGGTAACCGCCGTCGGGAATCTGAATCGCATCGAAGCTGTAGGCTTTGTCGGTCAGGTTCTTTTTGAGCAGACGCCACACGCTCTCGCCATCCCCGCGCAGATAGATCGAGTACTCCAGATCGTCGCCGTCGTCGTCATGCGCGGCCCAGCGCACCGTGATGGCGGTGCGGTCCTTCTGCGCCTGCAGAGGAGCACTCGTGGTGCCGTCATAGGAGATGGATGCGCCCTGGCCGGATGACGGAAAGTTGATGGTCACGGTCTGCTGCCCGGCGGACTGCGCCTGCGCGTTGAGCCGCGCGCCGGGAGCGACGACAATGTCATCGACGACGGGCGCGGAGTTGACCGGCAGATAGTTGATGCCCACTCCGCCCAGCTTTCCGCCGGATTGCAGCACGGCCTTCCATTGCAGGAAGCGGGCGCTCGGCGACGCCACGGTATCGTCTTTGAGAAGTGCCCAGTCGCTCCAACCGCGCACGGGCTGGTCCACATTGCCGGTGCGCGTCCAGATCTCATAGCCCGTCGCGCCGGGCTCGATCTCTACGCGCCCAAACCGCGCCATTGCGCCTGCATCCAGCACATCGCTGGCGTATTCATGCTTGCTGGTTGCGCCCAGCGCGGCCAGCTTGCCGGTATTCCCGGTGCCGATCAGCAGATCCTGATCCGGCCCTCCGGTGAGGCAAAGTCCTTGCTGCGCGCCTAAATGGCCAATGTCCGCATAGGTACCGTCGGCCCCGATTTGAAAGATGTGGCCGCGATTGCCGGTGAGGGCCACCACGCCTTGAGGCTGAGCTGACAGAGCGTAGACAATATCGTCTTTGTCGCTCCAGAGCTTTTGCGGTGCCTCGTTGTCCTTGAGCACGTAGATATCGGTACCCTCGGGAACCGATGCGCTGGCGTTGGTGGCCTGCATGGTCCCCGGCTGCACGACCGTGATGGTGATGGAGGCCAGGCCCTGCAGAGGCAGTGGCGGCAGGGGATTGTGGCTCTTGTCGCCGACGCTCGCAGCATAGATGGTTCCGTCCGCTGCGACGGCTACCGAGGGAATCTCGCGCCGCGGCGCTTCAAAGAGGACGTAGCCCTTGCCTTCGGGACTGATGCGATAGACGAGACCGCTTCCATCCGAACCGGCGATCAGGTTGCCTTTTGCATCCCACGCCAGAGAGCGAATATGCTGCTCATCGCTGCGAAAGAACTCTTCGGGTTTTGCGCCTGGCGTTGTTCCGTCCAGCCTGTACACGGCCGCAGGCCCGCCGGTTGCAATGTAGAGCCGGTTCTTTTGATCGAAGGTCAGCGCCCAGATATAGTGCGATTTTCCGTCGGCAGGTTTGCTCTCAACCGTCGTGCCGTCGACTTTGCTAGCCTCTGGAATCGTGGCTGCATCGAAGACCACAGTCGCCGAAGACTCATCCAGCTTCGCCGTGGCCGAGGCGTTGAGTTTGTATACCTTGCCGCCGGGCAGGGTCGCGGCATACAGAGAACCATCCGGGCCCAGCGCAAGCGCCTGTACGCTCACATCTTTTGTTTCAAAGAGCGTGAAGGATTTTCCGCTCTTGTCGACGCGCAGAACCGTCGCAGGCGATCCCGTGCCCAGAAAGGTTGCGCCGCTGCTCTTGTCAAAGGCAATCGACCAGATGAATGTCGAAGGCGTCGTCAGTGTCTCGCGCAGGCCGGGGCCCTGGCGCAGCGTGCCATCGCTGCCGATCGCAACTCCAAGAGGCGTGCCCTTTGAGAACTCGTCGAAGCGGGACTGGGTCCAAAGATGCGTCTGCTGGGCGAAAGCCTGCACACCTGCCGCAACGATGGACAGCGCGCAGGCAGCGGTGATCGCGGTCGAGAAGATGCGGCGGGCGGTTGGACGGTGGAAAAGACTCATTCTGCCGTTGAGTCTACTAGAGTTGGGCTGTGCCGCGTTGCTCCAGTCCAGCCCTCAGTGGTCGCCGCGAAATTGAATGATGCGGCGGCGGTCGCGCTTTGAAGGACGGCGTTCGGGAATCGGAGCAAACTGCTGCATCGCCTTCCGCTCCTCTGCCAGCCGCGCGCGGGCCGTCTTGCTTTCTTCCGTTTCGCGGTAAAGGGTCTGTGCCACAGCCGCTGGTCCGCGCATCTCGCTCAGCGCCAGCACTTCCACCGCGAACTCGCCGCCTTCATTGCGAATCTGCAGCAGCTCGCCCAGCCGTACTTCGCGCGCCGGCTTCGCCTCCACTGCGCCGACTCGGACGCGCCCCAGATCGCAGGCCTTTGCCGCGAGGGCACGCGTCTTGAAGAATCGTGCGGCCCAGAGCCACTTGTCCATCCGTACGCCGTTCATGCGGACCCTTCAGCAGGCAATGAAGATAGACACGTCATCGAACTCGTTTGTCAAAGGTGTGCGTGCCTGGTTGCCGATCAGTGCAACCCGCCGCCCGGTTCCACATGGACCGTCAGGATGCGAAAGCCTGAAAGCGCTCCTCCCGCAGGAGACTCGCCGGCGACTATCGCCGATTCGCCATTCAAGCCGGCGTCCTGAGCGGCGCGCAGAGGCTCCAGCGCATTAGCCATCGTCAACGGGATGCCAGGCAAAGAGCGTCCTTCCAACTCTGCCTGAGCCTCGGGCGTCAGCACGCTTACATAGACGCGATCCCCTCTGTGCATCTGGCGGGCACGCGCAATCTCCATATCCAGGTTCGTGACGTCCCTGCCAAATTGCGGCGGATTGAGAGCGCGATCCAGCGTGGCAGCGTCGCTCACCAGCAGGCGGATGTTGCCGGGCGCGAGACGGGCAGGCAACGGAACGGGAATCCTGACGTTGCGCGTGGGCTGTTGCCATGGCTGCAGCGTGACCTCCACTGTGACCGTGTCGCCCGCGTGTGTGGAATCGCCGGAAACAATGCGCGCCGAGTCAATCTCAATCTGGACATTGCGTGGAAT
>JAGWML010000169.1 GCA_028873155.1 Acidobacteriota bacterium | reverse complement strand
AGACAACCTGACTAAGCTGCTTGAAAGGAACGTTTGCCTGATCGACGACGTAGTTCACGGCGCTGTCGTTTTGGAAGGCCATGTAGGTGTTCAGATCGTTCTGCTGGTAGGAGTATCCAACTCCGAGGTCCCATCCGGGAACAAAGTGCAACGCCGCGCTGGCAGTGTCATCGTAGAAACGGTCCCGGCGCTGAAAATCGAGAGGCAGGCCCGCGATGTCGCCACCAAATCCCTGCGCGGTATTGGGCGTGTTCGGAAGCGGCACGGACGGAAAAGCATTCTGCACAGTAATGCGAGCATTGTTGGAGAACACCAGCCAGCTTGCAGGCGTAAGAGTTAAATCTACGAAGATGCGATTCTCGTCCTGGGGAACAATCAGGAAGCCGGGATGGTGCGTTCTGACCCATTCATCGCCAGCCGCCGCATTCACAAGGCCGCTGTGATAACGCAAAGCAACCCCCGCGGTATCACTGGTCGTGGAGGGAACTACGGTGAGCAGGTCGGTATTGTCGATCGAGTAGATCTGCGGCCAAAGAAATGCGTTCGAGCGCGTGATGCCGCTTCTTTTGTAGTGGGCTTCTACATCAAAACCAGCCGGCAGCTCCGCTTCGAGTCCCACGCCTTCCCAATGCCGGTGGTAGGACACGTTTCCATACATGCTGAAGTGTGGTGTGAAGCCATTGATCATGTTCTGCTGGTGGTGGTCCGCGGTCACCCGCAGGCGCGCCTGCGGCAGCCAGCTCAGCGTCTCGTCGGAGTCAAACCAGTTCTGCGGATTCCGCGTAAATGTGTTGCGTAGCCGCGTGTACGTTGCCTGCCCATTGAGGGTGAACCGGTTGGATGGCGTCAGATTCATGTTGAGCCGGTCGGCAGAGTACTGGCTCGGCGAGGGCGGGTCGAAGAAGTAATTTCCCGCGGGGATATCGGTGGGCGCAGGACCTTGCGGTGGCGGGTTCACGATCGAAGATCCTTCATTCTCCGGCGTGAATGGCCCTGTATAGGCAATCGTTGGAAACGGCAGCCGGTCGCGGAAGCTGCTGAAGTCGTGTTCCAGGCTGAATTGCAGAAAGTGCATGAGCCTGACCTCGGCTCCGCCGCCCACATTGCGCGTGGTGTAGTTCACCGGCTGAAACTGCGACTGCTGGTGGCAAAGCTGGCCGCATGTGGTATTCACCCCTCCCACATCAACGGCGGGAGTGGAGTTCTCATCAAGATAGGTCAGCTGCGTCGTTCCTGCCCGTGCCTCCATCGCGCCGTTCACAAACAGATGGACCGGCAGGTTCGGCAGCGTGATCCGCGCGGCGCCATCGGCCAGCCTGCGGGTCACTCCAAAGACGGAATTCGCCGGAATAAGATCGGTCACCGCTCCGGGCAGGCCGAAGTCCGACGGAGAAAGCTGCGCCAGATACGAGAGGTAGTGATCCTGCTGCTGCACCAGGCTGCGCAGGTCCAGCCGTGCTTTGAGCCAGTTGGCGACGGTGAGCTGGGAGCGAAGTGAATAGTCTCTGCTGGTGATGAGCGCGCCGCGCGTGATGAGCGTCAGATGCCTGCTCGGCAACACATAAGCCGAGGAGACACTGGAGCCGCCCGATTGCTCCAGCGTGTCGTATTCGCCTGCGCGTCCGGGAAAGCCGGTGATGTCAAGAAATCGATAGGCTGCAGGAGTGATGGACGAGGCCGACAGCGGCGCAGCCGGTTGCCCTCCGCCGGAGTCGCCGTTCCCACTGGCGGCATTGGCCGCGGGCGCGGCATGCAGATGCGGCAAAGCAAGCAGACCCAGCGCGCCGCCGGTGACTCCAACGACAACCGAGCGGGACTTTGGACTGGTCTTCGTGTAGGTGGGCGGAGTGACCGGCGCTGCCTGCGATGGTTCAGACGGCACGCCCAGCGGCCCCTTATCCATGAATCTGCTTCCGCCGCTCGGCGTGGCAATATCCGTTCCGTGAATCGAGCTGTGGCAATTGGTGCAGCGATCGGTCACGGGCAGGCTGGCGCCGTTGTGGTGGCCCGAATGGCACTGCAGACACAAGGCTGGCTCGCTCACCTGCAACAGATTGGTGTTGGGCGAGCCATGCGCATTGTGGCAATGCAGGCAGCTCTCCGATACCGGAGGATGCTGATACGCAAACGGCCCGAGATACTGGGCATGGCAACTGAGGCACAGCTCGTTTGTGTTGGCCATGCGCAGGTTCTTGCCCGCCGTGCCCCCGTGCGCATCGTGGCAATCCACACAGCTCATCTTGCCCTCGCGCAGCGGATGATGGTAGGGCATGCTGAGTTGAGCTCTTTCGGTCGCGTGGCACTTCAGGCAGGCGTTGTTGATGACCGAGCGCGGCTGCACCATCGGAGCGGCCTCAGGCGAAACCTGGGTCGCGTCGGCCGCACCATGCGCGGCCGTGTCGAACCGAGCCTCTCGGATTGCTGCGGACTTTCCCGCATCGCCGTGGATCTGATGGCAATCGACGCAGCGCACGCCGTTCGCTGCATGGACTCCGCTGGTCCAGTGCCGGGTGCTCTGGTCCTGCGCATGGCAGCTCAGGCACACGCCATTGGCCTCTGCGGCGGTGCGCTTGTTGATAGCAATAATCTTCGTCGTGTCGCCGCCTCCCTCTACGTGCAGGCTGCCGTTGCCGTGGCAGTCCTCGCACTGCACACTCTGCTGCGCGTGATAGGTATGCCGAAAGCTGCCGGCCAGATCAGCGTGACACGTGGCGCACATTTCCGATCCAGCAGGTTTTGCTCCTGAGACTTGAATGGACTTGGTAAACGAGGGAAACTCCTGGCCCGATTGTGAAGCCGCGGAAGGCGTGATACTGACGAGGGCGATGAGTCCGATAGCTGCTACGACGAAGAGAAGAGAAGAGCGCAACATGAACATACTCCCGAGCGGAACTTGTTCTGGGCTGGTCGGCCCGTTCAGCGGGACACAAAGCCGCAGGGCAATCCGCAACGCAGACAGCGTGCGCGATGTGTTCTCAGAGAGTGTCGAAGGATCTGAAGTGCGAAGCCGGATGTACCGCCGCGACAGTCAGTCATGTGCCGCGATCGAGGCATCCTGCTGTTCAGAGCGCCTCGGCGTCTTTGGCACGAACCTATCCCTCGAAGTCCTTTACTTCTGTATCCATCGTCACAGGTCGCTGTATAGATTGCGTCGATGGCATCTTTCCTTCGTGAGATGGGTCACCTGCATTTCCAGTAAGCGGAACAAAGGCGCATCCACATAAGGTCCGTCTATCAGAAAGACACCACGTGAACGGCTGTCAATTCCCCCCCCGAAGCTGCCCGATTCTGCTGTTGGCGGGCAGAGATTCAACGGGCGTCCCAGGCTGCAGAAATCTTCAGCCTGCCTTAATGCTGCTGTGGATGAATGCTTGCGCCGGCGCATCCACGCGAGCGCCGAGATTGAAGTGGAGTTCTGCCATGTCCATTCAGCATCGAGTTCACACTGTGGCGCGGTTCCTTTTTGCCGCTGCTGTCTTTTGCTTTGTTGCGGTTGCGGCTCGCCAGGCCATGGCGCAGCAGCCGTACCGAATTCTTGACCGCTGGAAGCTGGCTGATGCTGGCTGGTGGGACTACCTGCTGGTCGACTCGCCCGCGCACCGCGTGTACATCACGCGCGGCGACCATGTGGACGTGCTCGACACCGTGACTGGCAAGCAGGTCGGCACCATCGGCGGCATGCACGGCACCCACGGCATCGCGCTCGATACGGCTGGCAAGTACGGCTGGGTCTCTGATGGCGGCGGCAATGCGGTGGTGAAGTTTGACCGCGCGACCCTGGCCCCAGCCGCCACGATTCCCGCAGGCACCAACCCCGACGGCATCGTCTTCGAGCCGGCTACGCAGACCGTCTGGGCCTTCAACGGGCGCAGCAAGAACGCCACCGTCATCAGCGCAAAGGACGACAAGGTTGTCGCGACCATTGCGCTGCCCGGCAAGCCGGAGTTTCCGGCCGTCGACGGCACGGGCATTGTCTTCGACAACATTGAAGATATGAGCGAGGTCGTGCGCCTCGACGCCCACAGCCTGAAGATGACGGCGGAGTGGGCCGCAGGCTGCGAGTCCCCCTCCGGACTGGCCTTCGATGTGCCCGGCCATCGTCTCTTCCCGGTCTGCGACGGCAACAAGATGGCCGTCATCGACTCGAACAGCGGCAAGGTGCTGGCGACGCCCGCCATTGGCGACGGGCCCGACGCGGCCGGCTGGAGCGCGAAGCACAAGCTGGTCTTTGCCTCCAGTGGCGACGGCGTGCTCTCCGTTGTGGATGCGGCATCTCCCGCTTACAAGACCATCCAGTCGCTCCAGACCCAGCGCGGCGCTCGCACCATGGCCTACGATCCTGCGACCGATCGCATCTACCTGGTGACGGCTGACTTCGGCCCGCGTCCAGCGGTAACCGCCGATAACCCGCATCCGCGGCCGGCGATGATTCTCGGCAGTTTCACCGTGATCGTCGTGGGACGGTAAACAACCAAAGCCCATCGACCTGAGAGCCGATGTGCTGACCCCAAAGACCCGTGGCCTGCCGCAGGCTGCGGGTCTTTTTGCCTGGTCCGTGCGATGCTGGATGCAGGATGAAGGTTCTCTTCGCGATTGTGGTTGTTGTCGTTCTCGTCGGGTCCGTGGTTGCGGATTATCTTTGGCGTCGCTGGATGGAAGAACGGCGCCGGGATCGCCAGTAGGTTTCCGGCAACTCCCAGAGCAACTTTTCATCCTTGACTCCCGTTACAATCAAGAGGAGGGAGTTTCCTGACTCGTGATGCGTCGAAATCTTCGTTTTTGCTTCCCCCTGTTGTGCGCCGTCGTCGCTGGCGCGTGGGCAGTTCAAGCGCACGCCCAGGTCGGCGGTGCGCCCACGACGCCTGTGCATGATCCTTCCGCTCTGCGGCCGCCCGCCGGAGCGCGCGTTGCCATTGTGGAGTTCGAGGATATGGAGTGCCCGGACTGCGCCAACGCCAACCCGCTGCTCAGGGAAGCTGCCGCCAAGTACAACATTCCCTGGGTGCGGCATGACTTTCCGCTGCCGTTCCATGCGTGGAGCACGCAGGCCGCGATCAACGCCCGGTGGTTTGACACGAAGAGCAAGAAGCTTGGCGATGACTATCGCGACTCCGTCTTTGCAGCGCAGCCGTCGATTGTGGATCTGAACAGTCTGCGGCAATTCACTGAGAAATTTGCCCAGAGCCACGGCGTGGCGCTGCCTTTTGCGATGGACCCGCAGGGCAAGCTGCAAGCCGAGGTCAAGGCTGACTACGCGCTCGGCCAGCGCATCGGCATCGAGCACACGCCCACCATCTGGGTGGTGACGAACAGCTCCAAGGGCGCGCCCTTCGTCGAGGTGGTGGATCGCACCAAGCTCTTCCAACTCATCGACCAGGCGTTGGCGGAAACGCGCAGCGCTGCGCCCGAACGCACGGCGCACAAGTAGCTGCGCGGCACAGACGCGCACAAGGAGTTCGGTTTCTCATGCTGCATCGGCTCATTCGTCTTTCTGGTTTCACTCTCCCTTGCTTGATGGCTGGCGTGTTGTCCGCAGTTCCGGCCCAAGGTCAATTTGCCGCGCCTCCGGGCGGAACGCAGGTGCTGGATTCTGCCGCGTTGAAGCCCCCCGCAGGCGCGCGCGTCGCTATTGTGGAGTTCGACGATCTCCAGTGCCCTGCGTGCGCCACCGCCAACCCCTTTCTGATGAGAGCGGCAGCGCAGTACCACATTCCGTGGATTCGCCATGACTTCCTGATTCCGTATCACACATGGAGCCTGACCGCGGCGATTACCGCGCGCTACTTCGACACCCGGAGCGCGGCGCTCGGCGATGAGTACCGCAACCAGGTCTTCGCCAATCAGACCTACATCTTCAATCCGATGGTGCTGCGCCAGTTCAATGAGAACTTCGCACGCAGCCATAGCATCACGCTGCCCTCTGAGATGGACCCGCAGGGCAAGCTGGCCGCGGCGGTGCAGGCGGACAACGCTCTCAGCAAGCAGACCGGCATTCATCACACGCCGACCGTCTTTGTCGTCGCGGCGCACAGCAAGGGCGCGCCCTTCATCGAAGTGCTTCATCCCGAGCAGGATCTGGATCAGATTATCGAGCAGGCGTTGGCGGATACCACGCCCGCGCAGACCGCGAAAAACTCAAAGACCGCCCACAAGTAAGCAGGATCCCGGCAGGCCACCGGATCAGGTTGCCAGCATGGCCGCACGGGTCGCAGTCCACCACCCGTCAAAGGCCGCAAGAGCGCGCTCGCACTGGATGCGATGGCGCTCTTTCTTGTCGCGCACCTTCTTGCGCAGTTCTTCTTCCAGCGGCTCCAGCAGGTCAAAGGTGACGTTGGCAGGCTGAAAGTGCTTGGCGTCGGCGTGCGTGATGTAGTGCACCAGCGAGCCCAGCGCGGTGCCACGCGGTGCGGGGACTGGCTCGCCGCCGTGCGCAATCGCAGCGGCATAGATCCCCGCTAGCAGTCCTGTGGCGATGGACTCTGTATCGCCCTCCACGCCAGAGAGCTGCCCGGCAAACAAAATCGACGGCGCCCGCCGCAGACGCAGCGACGCATCCAGCAGCGCAGGCGCGCAGATGTAGGTATTGCGATGAATCTGCCCGTAGCGCAGGAAGCGCGCGTTCTCGAGGCCGGGAATCAGCCGCAGCACGCGGGCCTGCTCGCCAAACTTCAGGTGATTCTGAAATCCGACCAGGTTGTAGCTGTCGGCGCGCAGGTT
>JAGWML010000168.1 GCA_028873155.1 Acidobacteriota bacterium | reverse complement strand
GAAGCCGCCGCTGCATTGGGCATATACAGCCCCAGCATGATCCGGTGCAGGTCCGTCGACCCCGTAATCCCATACAGATAGCTGAACCCAAACAGCAGAAACGCCGCCGACATGCCTCCAAACAGGTAGTACTTGAGCGCCGACTCCGCGCTCGCCCCGGATCGCTTCGCAAACGCAGTCAGGATGTACAGCCCCAGGCTCAAAAGTTCCAGCCCGATGAAAATCACCAGCAGATCTTGTGCCGCAGAAATAATCAGCCCACCCGCAGTCGCCATCAGAATCACGGCCACATACTCGCCCACATGCTGCGTAAACTCCGTATCCACCAGCAGCAACAGCGTCAGCGCCGTCAGCGCCAGAACGCCGATCTGCGCTGCGGCAGCCGTTCCACCTGTCGCCAGCAGCACCTCTCCGGTTCCCGGATAGGAGAACCCGCCAAGCGGCTGCATCGGCATCACCCACAATGCTGCCGCACAGCCCGCCACACCCAGCAGCGCTGCCGTGCCGGCTCGGACATTCAACGCAGCCCTGCGCAAAAATCCAAGATCGACAACCAGCACCAGAAGCGCCGCAACCTCCAGCGCCGTCTCCGGCAGCGTTACGCGGAAGAGCTCAGCCCAGTTCATCGCACCCCTCCCGCAAGCAGCGTCTGCACCGCCGGTTCAATCGCGTCCAGCAGCAGCCGTGGATACAGCCCCACCGCCAGGGTCGCGCCAAACAACAGCACTGTACCCGTCACCTCCGGCCATGTCATTGCGGCCAGCTCGTGTCCGTGTTCATGGATGTGCGGACTCGCCTGCGCATCGCTGAAGAATGCCTTCTGCAGCGCGCGCCACGTATATGCCACGCCCACCACGATGCCGACGCCCGCCAGAACAGTCCACGCCGGCTTGGCCACCCATGCGCCCACCAGCACCTGCAGCTCCGCGATAAATCCTGAGAAGCCCGGCAGCCCCATCGACGCCATGCCTGCCAGCACAAACGCCCACGCCGCAAACGGCAGCCGCTTCGACAGGTGCATCGTCTCCAGCTCTGCCAGTTGCCGCGTATGCGTGCGCTCATACACAATGCGGCCCACAATCGCGAACAGCAGTCCCGCAATCACGCCGTGCGAGAACATCTGCAGCACCGCGCCTGTCATGCCAATCTGGTTCAGCGTCACCAGCCCCAGCAGCACAAATCCCATGTGGCTCACGCTGGAGTAGCCGATGACAAACTTGAAGTCGGTCTGCGCCAGCGCCACCAGCGCGCCATACACAATCCCGACCACCGCCAGCACCGCGAACACATCACGCCACGACCCAATCCCCAGGAACGACACACCCCACGGATCCATCCCGCGCGGGAAGAGCGAGATCGCCACACGCAGGCACCCGTAGGCGCCCAGCTTCATCACCACGCCGGCCAGCAACATCGAAGCCGCCGTCGGCGCCGCAACGTGGCCTGTTGGCGCCCATGTATGAAACGGCCACATGCCCGCCAGAATCGCGAAGCCCGTAAAGACCAGCGGGAACAGCCACATCTGTTCACTCGCCGGCAGACCCGCATGCGCCAGATCCACGAGCCCTGTCGAATGGCCGCCCGACGACGCATACGCCGCCAGCAGCCCGATCAGCACCATCGCCGAACCCACAAACGAATACAGCGCCAGCTTCATCGCGCCATACTCCCGCCGCGTTGAGCCCCAGATCGCAATCAGGAAGTACTTCGGCACAATCGCAATCTCGTAGAACACAAACAGCAGAAACAGGTCGTAGCTCAGGAAGACGCCATACACGCCGCCGATCAGAGCTAGGAAGAACGCGAAGAACTCGTTGGTGCGCAGCTCGATATTCCAGCTGAACAGCACGCCCGCCACCGCCGCCAGTCCCGTCAGCAGCACCACCACAAGGCTGATGCCATCCGCAGCCAGCAGGTAGTGAATGCCCATCCCCGGCACCCAAGGCACATCCACAATCACCGTCTTCGCAAAGTGGCTCGGCGCTCCCGCAAAGAATCCAGCCACCGCCAGCGCCAGGCCGGTCACCGCCACCGCCAGCGCAAACCATCGCGCCAGCGCGGGCCGGTTCTTCGGCAGCAGCGCCTCCACCAGCGCACCGGCAAATGAGAGATAAATCGTCCAGGCAAGCATCTAAAATCTCCAGTGCGCCAGCAGGTACATCACCGTCGGGTTCACGTGCTCCAGCACCAGTTGTGGCAGCAGCCCCAGCAGCAGCATGATGCCGATCACCGGCGCCATCGCCAGCCGCTCACCGCCATGCATATCCGGGAAGCTCGCCCACTTCTCGGGAACCGGTCCAGTAAAGACCTTCTGGATCACCGTCAGAATCACGGCTGCCGTAATCAGCAGTCCGAGCACAGAAATCGCGGCCGCCTGCCAGTTCAGCGGAAAGACGCCGCGGAAGATCAGAAACTCGCCCACAAACCCGTTCAACCCGGGCAGGCCTAGCGATGAGAACAGCGCAATCCCCATCAACCCGGCCAGGACCGGTGCAGGCTTGCGTAACCCGCCAAAGTGGTCGATGCCCCGCTCGCCGCCGCTGCGCTCCTGCATCATGGCGATAAACCAGAACAGCGCACCGGCCGTCACGCCATGGTTGAACATCTGCAGAATCACGCCATTCAGCGCCGCGGCCTGGCTTGTCTGCGCCGCTGCCCCTGCCGACGGAATTGCCAGCGCAAAGATCCCCAGCAGGCAATAGCCCAGGTGGTTCACTGACGAGTACGCAAAGACGCGTTTCAAATCCTTCTGCGCCGCTGCAGCCCACGCGCCCATCACCACCGTGATCACCGCCAATACAAGCAGGGGCGTCCGCACCTGTGCAATCTGGTGGCCGAAGAGCGGTACCGCGATCCGCAACAGGCCATACACGCCCATCTTCGACATCGCGCCGGTCAGCAACATCGTCACCGGCGATGGCGCCTCGGAGTAGGTCGCCGGTAGCCATGTGTGGAACGGAGCCAACGGCACCTTCACCGCGAACCCAGCCAGCACGCCCATCGCCAGCCAGAGCATCACCGGTCCCAGGTGCGCAACCACCGCCTGCTCCAGCGTGCCTGCGGCTGCCATGGCCGCCAGTTGTTCGAAGTCCATCGACCCCGTCGACAGAAACACCGCAAGGAACGACAGCAGCAGCGCCACGCTGCCCGCCATCGTGTACACGAAGAACTGTGTCGCCGCCGGCCCGCGCTTCGCCCCGCCCCACAACTTGATCAGGAAGAACGCTGGAATCAGGCTCAGCTCCCAGAACAGGAACCAGTGAAAGAAATTCAACGCCGTAAACGACCCGAACAGTCCTGCTTCCAGCAGAAGCACCAGCGCGAAGTACAGCCCCGGTTGCCGATGCACATGGTGCGCCGCATCCACGCTCATCAGGGTCACCAGCGCAGAAAGCACCAGCATCAGCGCGCCCAGCCCATCCACGCCCAGGTGATACTCAATCCCCAGCGAGGGCGCCCACGGCATGCGTTCCACCATGCCCATCGATCCATCCGCCGGCAGATGCGTCCATACCACCAGCGAAATTGCAAGCCCAACCAGCGACGTCAGCAGCGCCACGCCCCGCGCATGCTTTCCGGCAAACAGAGCAATGACCGCCCCCACCACAGGCAGCACTGTCAGCAGCGTCAGTACAGGAAGTCCGTTCATCCTCGGCTGCTCCAGAAAAGAATCGCTGCCAGCAGCACTACCGCCAGTGCCAACAGCCGCAGGTAGCTCTGCACACGCCCCGACTGCACGCGAGAGATAAGCCCGCCGCCTGCCGCCAGTTCGTCGCAGCCTTTATCGAAGCCGCCGTCCACTCCATGCACATCAATCAGCCGGTTCAACTGCGCCCAGCCGCGGAACAGCCATGCCACTGCCGCCACCACGCCACCCCACACAAAGCGGTCCAGCCAGTCAGCTACCCTGGCCCACCAGCCATAAAAAGCAATCACCGTCACGCCATAGAATTCATCCACATACAGCCGGTTATGCAGCGCCACCCACACCGGCGGCAGCGCGCGCTCCAGCGCGTCCGGCTCCTCGGCTGCGGGCGACTTGCTTCCATAGAGCAGCCAACCCGCGCCAATTCCCACCACCACAATCACCGTAGATGTCCCCAGCAGCATCAGCCACGCAGGCTCGGCAAACGCGCGCATATCCAGATCGGCCGCGCGGCTATCGAGAAACGCCCGGAACCACGGCCAAGCCGGCGTCCCAATCAATCCCAGAGCCATCGCAAAGAAGGCCAGAATCGCGAGCGGCATCGTCATCACCGCGGGGCTCTCGTGTGCATGCCCATGCCCGCGCCACGTCCCAAAGAACACGTAGCTCACCTGCCGCGTCATGTAGAACGCTGTCAGCACCGCGCCAAACACCAGCATGTAAAACGGCGCATGCGAGAGCGCCCATCCGTGCGCAGACTCCAGAATCGCGTCCTTGCTCCAGAATCCGGAGAAGAAAATTGGCACGCCGCATAGCGCCAGCATGCCCACCGCATAGGTCGGGAAGGTCAGCGGCATCTCGCTGCGCAACCCGCCCATCTTCCGCACGTCCTGCTCCTCATGGCATCCGTGAATCACCGAACCCGCGCCCATGAACAGCAGCGCCTTGAAGAACGCGTGCGTAATCAGGTGGAACATGCCCACCGCCACGCCGCCCATCCCTAGGCCAGCCATCATGTACCCAAGCTGCGAGACCGTCGAGTAAGCCAGAATCCGTTTGATGTCGTTCTGCGCCACCGCAATCAGTGCCGCGAACACCGCCGTCGCCGCACCCACCCAAGTCACCACGGTCAACGCCGCCGTCGAGCCGCCCGGCACAATCCCAGCCGACATCAGCGGGTACACGCGCGCCACCAGGTACACGCCCGCGGCCACCATCGTAGCCGCGTGAATCAGCGCTGACACCGGTGTTGGACCTTCCATCGCATCCGGCAGCCACACATGCAGCGGAAGCTGGCCGCTCTTGCCAGCCGCGCCCGCGAAAATCAGCAGCCCAATCGCGCCCGCCGCCGTCAGCCCCAGTGCCGAAGGCGTCGCCAGCATTCCGCCCAGCGCCAGTGGCTCCATCGAGCCCGCTCCGCTGTTATAGAAGAGCAGAGTCCCCGTCTGCGCAAACAGCCACACCATCCCCAGCAGGAAGAAGATGTCGCCCACACGCGTCGTCAGAAACGCCTTCTTCGCCGCCGCAGCCGCCGAGGGCTTCTGATACCAGAACCCGATCAGCAGATATGACGTCAGGCCCACCAGCTCCCAGCCCATGAAGAGCAGCAGCAGCGAGTTGGCAATCACCACACCCAGCATCGCCCCCGCAAACAGCGCCAGGAAGCAGAAGAAGCGCGTGAAGTTCTCGTCGTGCTCCATGTAGCCAACTGAATAGATGAAGATCAGCAAGCCGACAAAGCACACCATCACCATCATCACCGCGGCCAGCGGGTCCAGCACCCATCCCAGTTCCACATGCGAGGCGCCCACCTGCATCCAGGTGAAGTTCACCGTCTCGCGCACCGCGATGTGCTGCGTCCAGTCCCGCACCACATGCGCAAGCGCCGCCAGCGCCACCAGCAGCGAAAGCCCCAGCGATCCAATTGCCAGCGCCGCCGCCGGTTTCCGCCGCGGCTGCTTCAGCAGAGCAATCACGCCCGAAGCCACAATCGGCATCGCCGGAATCAGCCACAGATACTGCGTCACAGTGGAAGCGCAGGCCTGCATTCCCGGATGAAAGGCCGCCGTCAGTTCTTCCTGGATCAGCATTCTCCTACCCCTTCATCCTGTTGATCTGGTCCAGATCCGCCGTCTTCAAGTGGCGATGAATCTGAATCACCAAGCCCAGCCCCACCGCGGCCTCCGCAGCCGCCACGGCGATCGAAAACACCGCAAACATCAATCCCGTCAACGCCTCTGGATGCGGCCCGAAACGCCAGAAGGCAATAAAATTCAGGTTCGCCGCATTCAGCATCAGCTCAATCCCGATCAGCACCAGAATCGCGTTTCGCCGCGTCAGCGCACCCGCAAGCCCAATCGCAAACAGCAGCGCCGCCAGCAGCAGATACCCCGCAAGCGGTGTGGAGAAACACGTCATCGCGCGCCCTCCCTGTCAAACATGGCCACAATCACCGCGCCCACCAGCGCCGCCGTCAGCAGCAGCGCAACAATCTCCAATGGCAGCACAAAGCGGCTCATCAGCGCCTCGCCAATCTGCTGCACCGTCACCTCTGGCTGCTCTGCTCCTCGCGCCAGTCCCTGCATCGAGCGCAATACCGCCCACCCCAGCGCCGCGAACACCGCAGCCGCAATCACCAGCCCACTCAGCCAGGTCCTGCTGAAAACCGCGCCTGCTTTGCTATCCTCGGTCGCGCGCGTCAGCAGAATCGCAAACACTACAAGAATCGCCACAGCGCCCACATACACCAGGATCTGCACGAAGCCCACAAACTCCGCGCCCAGCTGCAGAAACAGCATCGCCAGTCCCGCAAACGCAACGGCCACCGCGAGCGCGCAGTGCACCAGGTTGCGCAGCGTCATCGCCGCGATACTCCCCGCCACCGTCAACGCGGCCAGCACCACAAACACTGGACTCATCGCTCGCCGCTCCCTTCCGCGCGCAGGTCCACTCGCCGCATCAGTCCCAACACCGCTCCCCTACTCCGCATAGCGGTAACTCCTCGGGCCCAGCTTCTCGCGGCGCATCCCCAGGCGGCCCATCAGCACATATGTGCCCACTACAATCACCATGCCCACAATCCAG
>JAGWML010000167.1 GCA_028873155.1 Acidobacteriota bacterium | reverse complement strand
CCAAAGCCGGAACCAATGAAACGCGAGATGACACGCACGTTCTCAACCGGGATGCCCAGCACCTGCGCCATCACGGTGCGGTGATTCACGACTCCCTGTGAGCACTCGTAGAGCGTGACGTGGTTGCCTTGCCAAACGGCGACCGTGCCGTGCATCTCCATCGGGTTGTGCGTTTCGAGCGGTGTGAAATACGTTTCGTCCACGACGGCCGGCGCGGAGATAAGCGCCTTGTTGGGATCGCCGCGCAGCCAACTGCTCTCGCGCTGGCCCGTGAAACCTTCGCTGAGATCCGTGCGCACATCCGGCGCTTCCGCATCATAGTCCACGCGGATTGCAGCTGCTCCGGCCCGGGCCTGCTCCACAGTTTCGGCAACGACGAGGGCGATGTACTGACCCCAATAGTAGATTTTGTCGTCGTCAAAAGGCGGACGCGCCTCGCTGATGGTGCCTTCCTGCACATGCGGGAAGAGACGGTATGCGCCATGCAAATTGCCATGGTGAAGAACCAGCAGCACGCCGGGCATGGCCTCTGCGGCAGAAGTATCCAGCGTGCGAATTCGGCCCTTGCCGATGGTGCTCTGCACAGCAACCGCGTGCACTAGGCCGGGGAAATCGTGATCCACCGCGTAGCGCGCCGTGCCTGTGGTCTTCAAGGGACCGTCGATGCGCGGGACAACCGCGCCAATCACACCATCTGCGTGGGGAAGAGTATCGATCGCCATGTGAGAATCTCCTGGGTGTGCGCAATTACGCGGTTGCGAGCTTGAGCGAGCGGACGATGCAGCGCTTGGCGAGCTCCACTTTGAATGCATTGTCCTTGTGCGTCTTGGCCATGACTAGCGCAGCTTCGGCAGCGGCGCGGAAGGTGTGGGCATCGGCAGGCTTGCCGATGAGGGCGCGTTCCGCCTCATGCGAGCGCCACGGCTTGGCGCCGACGCCGCCCATCGCAACCCGCGCATAGCGGATATGCCCGGCCTCAACTCGAACGACCACCGCGGCCGAAGCTAATGCGAACTCGTAGCTGGCGCGGTCACGCAGCTTCAGATAGACGCTCCGCGCGCCCTCGACAGGCTTAGGCAAATCGACGTGCGTGATCAGCTCGCCGGGCTCCAATGCGTTTTCAATCTGCGGCGTGTCGCCTGGCAGTTTGTGAAAATCCTCAAAGGTGATGGTTCGCTTGCCCGTTGGACCCTCGACGTGAATGACCGCTTCCAGTGCGGCCATCGCGACACACATGTCAGACGGATGCGTGGCGATGCAGTGGTCGCTGGTGCCGAGGATGGCGTGCATGCGATTGTAACCATCCATCGCTGCGCAGCCCGTTCCCGGTGTGCGCTTGTTGCAGCCATAGCCACCCGGTGTGCCGGCGGAGGGCTCGCGGAAATAAGCGCAGCGGGTGCGCTGCATCAGGTTACCGCCGGTGGTGGCCATGTTGCGCAACTGCGGCGACGCGCCAGACAGCAGAGCCTGCGAGAGCACGGCGTAGGATTTCCGCACATCCTCATTCCAGGCCAGATCCGAGTTGCGCACCATGGCGCCGATGCGCAGGCCACCATCGGGCAGGTTCTCGATCTTGTTCAGAGGCAGGGGATTGATGTCGACCAGCGTGGACGGCACTTCCATGCTTAGCTTCATCAGATCGACGAGCGTGGTGCCGCCGGCGACGAACTTGCCGGATCCGCCACTGGCAAGCGCCTGCTCGATGCCGGAAGCCTTGACGTATTGGAACGTTTGCATCGGAAGATCTCCTTCGCTCTCAGGCTTGCGTCCGCACCTGGCGGACCGCGGCAACGATGTTGGTGTAGGCGCCGCAGCGGCAGATGTTGCCCGCCATGGCGCTGCGGATGTCCTCATCGGAAGAGCCGATGGGCTCCTGGAGCAGAGCAACCGCGCTCATGATCTGCCCGCTGGTGCAGTAGCCGCATTGGTAGCCATCGTGCTGCACAAAGGCGGCCTGCATGGGATGCAGCTTGCCGGGTTGCCCGACGCCCTCAATGGTCGTAATCTCGTCGCCCTCGTGCATCACGGCAAAGGAAAGGCAACTATTCACGCGACGGCCGTTCACATGCACCGTGCAGGCACCGCACTGGCCGTGGTCACAGCCTTTCTTGGTGCCGGTCAGGTCGAGCCGCTCGCGTAGCGTATCCAGCAGCGTCGCGCGCGGGTCGAGATTGCGGAGCGTGACCTCGCGTCCGTTGATGCGAAGCGTGATATTCACCGAGTTGGCGTCGGTCGTCTCTGCCGCAGCGGGGTCGAGGACAGGCGCAGCCGCTGCTAGAGGAGCAGTGCCGGCGAGTAGGCCCGTTGCGCCAATGCCGGAGAGAAAGGTGCGCCGGGTAAAGTGCGTCCTGGATTGGTCTGAAGTCAAGGGTTCCAGGTCGAGCGCGTGCTGTTCGGGCGCAAGAGAAAGTGAGAGCGAGCCGTTCTCATGTGACGATTCGAGCTCAGGGCGCGAATCTCGATGGTCTGCCACAGGTGACCTCCTTGGGACAGGTGCTGACTGCCATGTTGTCGATCCTCGATGTGCAGCGGCTGTTTTGGCAGCCGGATACGGGGAATATCGGGGATCGGCTATACCGTCCTGGTCCATTCTGTCAGGACAAGCGGTGGGTTGTCTTCGCTCAACGGAAGTCCGGATGCGCGTGCAGGGTGCGCTCCTGCAGCGGCTTCCCGCCATCCAGCAGCGTTACGAATTCACAAGCGCCATCATTGCCGCCGGATAACGCGAACCTGCGGCAGCATCCGGCGGAAACTGATGCGTGAGTTGCTGCAGGAGTTCTGTGCCGAGGGTTACATTCGCGGCGGCGGCATTCTCTTCCACATACTTCCGCCGTTTGGTGCCGGGGATCGGAATGATGTCT
Source organism: Acidobacteriota bacterium (assembly GCA_028873155.1). Lineage (GTDB taxonomy): Bacteria > Acidobacteriota > Terriglobia > Terriglobales > Acidobacteriaceae > Telmatobacter. The sequence continues at coordinate 4,008 of JAGWML010000167.1, read as the reverse complement.
TCGCCCTGCGCAAGCACCCACGCAAGGGCGAGTTGACCTGCTGTGATACCGGCCTGCGCTGCAAACTCCTTGACCGTAGCAACGAGGTCGAGATTCCGCGCGAAGTTTTCGTCCTGAAAGCGCGGGCTGTGGCGTCGGTAGTCGTCAGGCGCGAAGTCCTCCGGCGATTGGAATGCGCCCGTCAGAAAGCCGCGCCCCAGAGGGCTGTACGCGACGAAGGCAACTCCCAGGCGGCGGCAGGTGGGCAGAATCTCCGGCTCAGGATCGCGTGTCCAGAGCGAGTACTCGGTTTGCAGCGCCGCAATGGGGTGCACGTGATGGGCACGCTCCAGCGTAGCGGGAGACGCCTCCGACAGGCCCAGAAAGCGAACTTTGCCTTCTTCCACAAGGCGCGACATGGCGCCGACCGTCTCCTCGGTGGGCACAGCCGGGTCGACACGATGCTGATAGTAGAGGTCAATCGTGTCGATGCCGAGACGCCGCAGACTTCCCTCGGCGGCCGACCGGACGTACCCTGGGCTGCCGTCTACGCCGCGGCGCGAAGGATTGGCGGGGTCGCGCACGATGCCAAACTTTGTGGCAACGAAGAACCGGTCGCGACGGCCCTTGAGCGCTCTGCCAACGAGTTGCTCATTGGTGTGGGGTCCGTACATGTCCGATGTGTCGAGAAAGTTGATGCCGAGCTCAAGGGCCAGGTCAATCGTTGCGAGGGACTCTGCGTCATCGCGACCGGCATAGAAATCGCTCATGCCCATACAGCCCAGGCCAAGGGCAGAGACCGACGGACCGTTCTTGCCGAGTGTGCGCGTTTTCATCGCTTCCCCTGAGAGTGTTGGCTGCGTCCTCAACCTGCTGTTGCAAGCCGGCAATTGACCGCTTCTTCGGCCAATGGACCGCCGATGCGAGTGCGCTGTTCAATCTTCTTGTAATTTGCGATCTTATGCGTCAGCATGGCGTGCGCCTGCTCCAGATCCTTGATCTGACTGGCAATGGCAGCCCTGTGATCCTCGAGAATCTTGCGGCGTTCCAGCGAAGTTGAATCTCCCAGCTCCCGCAGCTCAGCGTAGCGCTGCATGGCGCGGATCGGCATATTCGTTGCCCTCATGCAGTGGAGGAAATGCAGCCATGCCTCGTCCGCCTCGGAGTAACGCCGGTGCCCGTTGCGCGCTCGGCTCACGGGCTGAATCAGGCCCACACGTTCGTAGTACCGGAGAGTGTGCGCGGTCATGCCGCAGCGTTCCGCCATATCCTGGATGGTGTAACCAGAATCCCGCATACAACCACCGTACAACTTCGAGCGTGCTCAAAGTCAAGGAGGGAGGCGATGTCTGGCGCACGAGGCGCGCAAGGGCTCGATTCCGCGAAGGAATGCAGTCCTGCCGCACCTGCCGTATCCTCAAGAATCGAGGGAGAGATGGCCGAGAAAAGACAGTACGAGCAGATGCTTGCGGTGGCTCTGGAGGAGGCTCGCATAGGGCGGGCCGAGGGCGGCATCCCGATCGGGGCGGCCATCTTTACGCGCGAATGCGTGATGCTGAGCCGGGGACGCAACCGCCGCGTCCAGCAGGGCGATCCCAGCATCCACGCTGAGACTGATGCCTTTCGCCGCGCCGGACGCCAGAAAAGCTACCGCGACCTGATCATGGTTACAACGCTTGCTCCTTGCTGGTATTGCAGCGGGCTGGTGCGGCAGTTTCGCATTGGCACCGTTGTGGTGGGTGAGAGCCGCACATTTTCCGGCGGCATCGAGTGGCTCCGCGCGAATGGCATCGAGGTGGTCGATCTGGACAACCGCGAGTGCCGCGAACTGCTCGAGGGTTACATCGCCGAGCACTCTGACGTGTGGAACGAGGACATCGGCGAAGACTAATTCGCTCGATGCCGTAAGATGCCAGTGTTGGATGGAACGTGCAGCGGAGGTTCTGGATGCATCGACGCCATTTTCTTGCAGGCACCGTGGCAACATCTGCGGTTGCCACCCTGGGCAGAGCCGGGGCACAGACTCAGGCCGCAAGCGCCCGCGAGTTCTACCTGATTCGACGCTATACGCTTCGCTCCGGCCCGCAACTCAAGCTGACAGCGGATTATTTTGGCAATGCCTTGATTCCCGCTCTCGCGCGCATGGGGATGGGGCCGGTGGGTGCATTCAGGCTGGACTTCGGGCCAGAGACTCCGGCATACATTCTTCTGATCCCCGGCCCGTCTGCCGCAGCACTTGCCGAATTAGACCTGCGCCTTCGCGAAGACACGGAGTTTCTGCGCGCTGCCGAGCCGTTCTGGAGTGCGCCTGCGGCGGAGCCGGCCTTTGTGCGAGTCGAGTCTTCTCTCCTTGCGGCCTTTCAGGGGTGGCCAAAGCTTACGCAGCCGTTTCCGGCACCGAGCAAAGTCAAGCGCATCTTCCAGCTGCGAACCTATGAAAGTCCGAGCGAGCGCGATCACGTGCGAAAAGTCGAGATGTTCCACTCGGGCGAGTTCGAGATCTTCAAGGCCGCCGGTTTTCGCCCAGTCTTTTTCGGTGACACGCTGATCGGCCCACGCATGCCGAACCTGACCTATATGCTCAGCTTCACCGATATGGCGGAGCTCGAAGCCAAATGGGATGTCTTCCGCAACGACCCGGCGTGGAAGAAGCTCTCCGCCGATCCGCGGTTTGCATTTGAACCGATCGTCGATAACATTACGAATCTTGTCCTCAGCCCGCTTGATTCTTCGCAGATTTGAAAAGCGAAGATGAGCATGACTGAGATTCTTGCTGAATTGGCGCACTCTATTTCAGGATGAACGCTGCACTGCAACCACTGAGACCCATGTCTGTCGCCGCCATCATCCTCGCTGCAGGCGCAAGCAGCCGCCTCGGGGAGCCTAAGCAGCTGCTGCAGTTCGAGCATGAGCCGTTGCTCGCGCGCATGATTCGGCTCGCAGGAGAGGCGGGAGCGACGCCAATCTTTGCTGTGGTCGGCGCGCATTGGGACCGCATCTCGAAAGAGGTTTCGACGCATCCAGCGATTCCCATTGTGAACGCGAACTGGCAGGACGGCGTCGCGCGCTCGTTGCGCGCAGGACTCGATAGGCTGCAAGAAGAGAGTCCCGCCTCGCAAGGCGCCCTGCTGATGACCTGCGACCAGCCCCATCTTGCCGCTGACCATCTGGGTCGCTTGATCGATCAATTCCACGAGCATCAATCGCGGCGGATCATCGCATCCACCTATGCAGGAACGGTGGGCACTCCAGCTGTGTTCCCGGCGTCCTTTTTCCCCCGCCTGCTCGCGTTGCGCGGTGACAAAGGCGCGCGAGTGGTGATGCTGGAGGAACTGGACACACTCGTGCGAGTCGCTCTTCCTCGTGGCGAGATCGATATTGACCGGCCGGAAGACAAAATGCATCTCACCTGACGCTTCAACGTCGAGGCCGACGCGCGAGTCGTCTGTGCCATACTGGGTTCACTTTCGTTGCCGGGAGATTTGATCTGCACGAAATACTCCTGCACACTCCGAATCCAGAGTTCCTGCGCCGCACCATCGCGCTTGCCACTGAGAATGTGCGCTCCGGCAAGGGCGGACCGTTCGCTGCGGTGATTGTCCGCGACGGCCGCATCGTCGGCGAAGGCGTGAACACCGTCACGGCGACCAAAGACCCAACGGCGCACGGCGAGGTCAATGCCATTCGCTCAGCCTGCCACGCTTTGGGCGCCTTCACACTCGCGGGCTGCACCCTCTACACCAGTTGCGAGCCGTGCCCAATGTGTCTGGCAGCGGCGTACTGGGCGCGCATCGAAGCCATCTTTTATGGGAGCAGTGCAGCCGACGCGGCCCGCGCAGGCTTTGACGACGCATTTCTCTATGAAGAATTCCGCAAGGAGCAGGCCGCGCGCGCACTGCCCGTCAGCCAGTTGCTGCGCGATGAAGCCTGGGCCAGTTTGGAAGCCTGGATCGACTCGCCCAACAAAATTGAGTATTAGTGGCAGATTCAAAACAGAATCCGCATCTCCGTCACCAGGTTGTGATTGTA
>JAGWML010000166.1 GCA_028873155.1 Acidobacteriota bacterium | reverse complement strand
TTCACGAACAAGCGACTCCTCCGGAGGGTGTATCGGCGCCTGGGTAGTGCGATGCGAGAAGGGGATTAAATCCACTCTGCCCGAACACATCGCTCCGATGACTGCGAACCATGTGGCGCCGGGTAGCGCGATTTCTCCGACTTCTTCCATTTTACCGAACACGCAATTTCTCACTGGGAACAACACCCTGAGGAGCCCGTTCAATCTGCGCCCGGCCAATCGAGCGGAGCAGCGAGACGCCGTTCGAGGACCTTGGTCTCAGGGTCGAACCCAACCAATTGACGCATCCACTCACTCTCCCGCTCACAGGCCGCTTCAGGCAGCAGGCCGACGATCTCGCTTTCGGCAAGGGTAACCCTATGGCGCGTCGCGAGATGCGAGACAGTGCTGTACACCCTGGAGAGGGGTGTCGCCGCGAAATCGCTGATATTGAGAGCGAGCTGGATGCGCCCCTGCGTCAGTACTCCCAGAGCCTTCACCGTTTTCAAGCCGCCCGAGCTGGCGCGGATCTCTTTGGCCATGGCGCGTACGACGGAGACATCGCTCGAGTCAAAGTAAAGGTTGTACGAGACCAGAGCCCGGCGCGCCCCCACGGCACAGGCGCCTGCCGTGGGATGCAAGCCGGGACCGCCAAGGTCGGGACGGCGTGCTCCATCTTTGCGAACGGCTTCGCGCAGCTCTTCAAACTGACCGCGGCGGATATCTTCGAGACTGGCGCGGTCCGGCCGCGCGGCGGCAGCCTCGTAAAAGTAAACCGGGATTCCAAACCGTTGCCAGATCTCGGCACCCGCCTGACGCGCGAGCAGAACGCACTGCTCCAGCTTGATGCCGGAGATGGGGACGAAGGGGATCACGTCAGCTGCGCCGATGCGCGGATGCAGACCTTCCTGCCGGGTCAGGTCAATCAATTGCGCAGCTTTTCCCGCGCCGCGCACGGCAGCCTCCACCACCGCATGCGGATCGCCCGCGAGCGTGACCACGGAGCGATTGTGGTCGGGGTCCATGGACCAGTCGAGAAGGCGCACTCCATCCACCCGCATCGCGGCGATGATCGCCTGGACACGGCGGGCATCCCTGCCCTCGGAGAAATTGGGAACGCATTCGACGATCGTGGTGCTCATGGGTGTTTCAAAATACCTCTATCGCCAGACGGTGTAGCCTACCTGAACCTGGATGCTGGCGTTGACGCCTGGGTTGCGGTCGCCGAGAGACGCGGACGAGATGTGGACACCATTGACGCCCAGATCGACAGACCGGCCTGGCCGCAGGAAGTAGTGCACGCCACCGCCACCCTGGGGCGTGAAGTTGAAGACGGAAGTTCCTCCCGGCGTTCCATGCGGAACAAGCTGGTCAGGCGGAAACTTGTGCGTTGTGTAAATCAGCCCGCCCGCCGCCTGGAACCAGGGTTGAAAACGGCGCGAATGAGTCAGGAAGTTCCAGCGGAAGATGACCGGAGTGACGCTTACGCCAGTGTAGGTGCCGCCGCCGACCTGCGCCTGAAAGGGCTCGCCAAGGTAAGTAAACGTCTGGACATGAGGCGGAGGCGTATAGGCCTGCCAGAAGGGGATAATGTTGCCCGCCAGCTCGAACTGTCCCGTGAATGCCTTGGCGGGAAGCACCGGCGTGAGAACCTTGCCCACCTCAATTCCTGTGAAGAAGAACTTGAAGTTGTCACGATTGCCGAGACCCGTTCCCCAGTTGACGAAGGGGCCATACTCCCAACTGCGATGTGCACGGACCTGCGCGACAGGATCGGCGGCATCGAGCGCAGGGTGCACCGGAGAGGTGGGAACTTGAGCAGCGGCCATTGCAGCGACGATAGCGGATGCAAACACAAGCGACAGTTTACGAATCAATGAATTTCCCTTCCGCAGCAGGAGCACCTGGAATCCATAAAAAGGCCGCCACAATCGGGCGGCCCTTGCGAATGCCCGTTGAATTGAGAATCAGCCGGCGACCTGTTCCATCTGCGCAGCATCCATATCGAAGTTTGAGTAGACGTTCTGGGTGTCGTCGAAGTCTTCCAGCGCCTCGAGCAGGCGAACCATCTGCGCCGCCGCGGGACCTTCGAGCTTCGTGTAGGTGGAGGCAATCATGGTCACCTCGTTCATCACTGTAACGATGCCGGCCGCCTTGACCGCGCTGAGCACGCCTTCGTAAGATGCGGGGTCCGTGATGATCTCCCAGGTGTCGCCCTCGTCGTTCAGGTCTTCGCCGCCATGCTCGAGCACGATGTTCATCAACTGCTCTTCACCGGCCGCAGACTTCTCGATGGCGATGATGCCTTTCTTGGAGAACATGAATCGCACCGAGCCCGACTCGCCGAGGTTGCCGCCGTTCTTTGAGAAAGCGTGGCGAATTTCGCTGACTGTGCGGTTACGATTGTCGGTCAGCACCTCGACGATGATGGCGACGCCACCGGGGCCGTAGCCCTCGAAGGTGATCTCCTCGTAGTTGACGCCTTCCAACTCGCCGGTGCCGCGCTGAACGGCGCGCTTGATATTCTCGGCCGGCATGTTCTCGGCCTTGGCAGCCAAAATTGCGGTTCGCAGCCGCGGGTTGCCGTCGGGGTCTCCACCGCCACCCTTGGCAGCAATGGTGATTTCCTTGATCAGACGGGTGAAGATCTTGCCGCGCTTGGCATCGAGCGCGCCCTTCTTGTGCTTAATCGTGGCCCACTTGGAATGGCCGGACATGAGAACCTCAATGGTGGTGAAAATACTGGCGCTTGAGACGCACCTGACCCTGAGAGTATACCACCTTGAGGGATGCCGCCGGAACGCCCGGACGGGGCTCTGATGGTGCGGAAGCGCTCACTCTGGGTCGCATCGGAAGAGCTGCAGCTGGTCTATTGCATCGGCTTCCCATTGGGCTGCACGTGCATCTAAGCTGAGAGCTGGAAAGCGATTTCCCGGTATCTTCCTGACCTGATCTCAGAGGAGCGCGTTTGAAGACCATCATCTCAGAGGAGCGCGTTTGAAGACCATCCTTGCTGTCTTTTTGCTCCTGGGTGTCGCCACCGGTGTGGCCTGCGCCCAGGGGAACTACGAGATTCAGGTCTACGCCTCCGAGACCGAGCCGCCCAAAAGCCTGATGACCGAACTGCACTCGAACTTCACAGCGGATGGGCATCGCTTCTACTTCAACGGCGCGGCAACGAACCACGCGGAACACGAGACGCTGGAGTTGACCGAAGGCATCACGGAGTGGTCCGAGGTCGGTTTCTATGTCTTCACGAGCGAACAGAGCGGCACCGGCGTGCAATGGGTAGGCGATCACATCCGGCCGCGGGTGCGTGTGCCGGACAACTGGCACTGGCCGGTCGGAGCCAGCCTTTCGCTGGAGGTGGGCTACCAGCGCGCGTACTTTTCGCCCGATACATGGACGATGGAAATCCGGCCGATTGTCGACAAGCAGATCGGGCGGTGGTACTACGCGGTGAACCCGGTACTGGACCGCACATTTCATGGGCCAGATGTGAATCTGGGGCTTGATTTCGCACCGGCGGCGAAGATCAGCTACAACTTCAACAAAGTGGTGGCGGGCGGGCTTGAGTACTATGCCGACTATGGCAGCCTGACGAATATCGCGAGCCTGCACAACCAGCAGCAGCAGTTCTTCCCTGCCGTGGACCTCAACGTGTCGCCCAAGTGGGAGATCAACTTCGGCGTCGGCATCGGGCCTACCGCGGCCACGGACCACTGGATCATTAAAGGCATTCTTGGGCGGCACTTTGACTGGGGACACCGTAAGACATCGCTACGCCAATAGAGCGCGGATCTATCCAACCAATTCAAACGCCCGGATTGCCTCTTTGCGCACGGTGAGTTGCTCAATCAGGTCATCGCGCACATCGAAGCCGCGGCCGGGCGTATCGGGCACGTCGATTTCACCTTCCTGCGTGACGGTGACTTCGGGCTCAATGATGTCCTCCTGCCAGTAGCGCGCGGAGGCGGACACATCGCCGGGCAGAGAAAAATTGGGCAATGTGGATAGCGCGATATTGTGGGCGCGTCCGATGCCGGACTCGAGCATTCCGCCGCACCACACCGGGATGCCGCGCTCCTGCGTGGCGTTGTGCACGGCTATAGCCTCGGAGAATCCGCCGACACGGCCGAGCTTGATGTTGATGATCTTGCAGGACTCCATCTCTGCGGCAGCAAGAGCATCGCGCCGGTTGCGGATCGATTCATCGAGGCAGATGGGCGTGTTGAGGCGCTTCTGGAGCATGGAGTGATAGTAGAAGTCGTCGTGCCAGAGAGGCTGCTCGATCATGAGCAGGTCAAACGCATCAAAGCTGACGAGGTGGTCCAAATCGCGCAGGCGATAGGCCGAGTTGGCGTCGCAACTCAGGGAGATGCCGGGCCAGCGATGGCGGACCTTCTCGAAGACTTCCACGTCCCAGCCGGGTTTGCATTTGAGCTTGATGCGCTGGTAGCCGGCAGCCAGTTCCTTTTCGATGAGGGCGAGCAGCTCGGGGATAGACGACTGGATGCCGATTGATACGCCGCAAGGGATGCTGTCGCGAACGCCGCCGAGGAGGCTGGCCAGGGAGACGCCCTCGCGCTGCGCTTCGAGATCCCAGATGGCGTTCTCAAGGGTGGCCTTGGCCATGCGGTTGCCGCGCACTTTGCGGAAGATGCGCGGGCACTCACCGCCGTGTTCCGGGTTTTCCGCGGCCAGCAACGGGCCGATCTCGTGGAGCAAAACCTGCCAGGCGGAATCCGTGGATTCGCCCGAGAAGTAAGGGTGCTCCCCAGCCGTGCATTCACCCCATCCGGTGAGCCCTTCAGAGTGGACCTCGGCGAGCAGAATTCTGCGCTCGCGCGTCACGCCGAAGCTGGTTTCAAATGGCCGGACAAGCGGAAGATGAAGTTCGCGAAGAATGATTCCGTCGATTTTCATGCGGCGTATGTTCCTTCTTGAGGAAGGCCCAGTTCAAAGACACCATTGCCTTGCTCATCTCGCGTATAACCCAGCACTGCCAGACCGTTGGCGAAAGCCTTTTCAAAACGGAGCCGGTTCTGCTGCTGCACTTCCCTGGCCCGGTGCCGATCTTCGCCGGATGCTTTCCACTCGTAGACATCGACCGGCACTGCGATACGCTCGATGACCTTGAACGACTCGCGGGGTGTGTCCTCCAGAACGGCATGCACGCGGGGCGAATCGAGCATCCATTCAGCAACCAACCGGTCTGTCTGTAATCCCCCTTGCAGACGAGATGAGGATACACCATAGAAATCGGCATGGTAGGTGCGAACGATGGCGCCCAGCTTGTGGATATTGAGATAGGCGTTGCGGATTTCAAGAGGGTCGAAGGTCCACTCCATGCGGCGAATGCCTCGTTTCAGCGCCTCACGGCGTTGCTCCAGCTTGAGTTGTGTGCCGATGCCCCGGTTCCGCCAGGGCTCTCGCACGGCCAGCATGTGGGAGTGCAGATAAGGCAGCGGACGATTTTCAATGAGCTTGATTCCGGGCAAAGAAAAGGCAAATGCCACCAACGAATCCGCGCCGCCGTGTTGCGCCGCTCCGGGCAGTTCTGTATCGAATGCACCAATGATTTGACCGCCAATCTTTTTGGCCACGATGAAGACCTTTCGCGGAATGACGTCGCTGGCGTCGTAGCCCCAGGTCTCCACCTGCAACCGGACACAGGCTTCGTACTCATCCAGGCCGGCGCAATCACGCAAGAGAATCACGAAGCACGCTCCTCCGCAGCAAGAGCGCGCTTGGCCCGTGCCCAAAGATCTTCCAATTCGCCGGGCTTGAGCTCCTCGAGGGGCTTGTCGGTGTCCTGCTCCATCCTGTGAAAGCGACGGCGAAAGCGCAGATTGCAGCCGCGCAGCGCCATCTCGGCATCCACGCCTAAGTGCCGAGCGAGATTGACGACGGTAAACAGCAGATCGCCCAGTTCGGCCTCCACCGCCTGCTTGCGCACCGGGTCATGCTCCGCGGCGGCGACCTCGACCTCAAGTTCCGCTACCTCTTCGGCGAGCTTGGGCAGAAGGTCGCGCCAGTGCGGCCAGTCAAAGCCGGCCTTCGCAGCGTTGGAGCCGAGCTTGGCCGCCTCGGCCAGCGCCGGCATCGAGCGATGGACCGCATCGAGACGTGATTGCGTGGCGTCATCGCTGCCTGAAGTGCGCTTCTCTGCCGCCTTGATCTCATCCCAATTGCGCAGTACCGCTGCGGCCGAACCGGCTACATCCGCGTCCACATCTGCTGCATTTCCGGCCTGGCGCGCGGCCTCCTCACCGAAGACGTGGAGATGGCGGCGAATGAGTTTTCGATTGAGGTGGTCGAGCACCTCGGCGATGGTGAACCGCCCCTCGTTGGCGGCCATCTCGGCATAGAAAAGCACCTGCAGCAGCAGGTCGCCCAGCTCTTCGGCCAGATGCGCAAAGTCACGCCGCTCAATGGCGTCGAAGACCTCGTAGGCTTCTTCCAGCGTGTACTTGCGGATGGTGTCGAAGGTCTGCTCGCGATCCCAGGGGCAACCCTCGGGCGCGCGCAGCCGCGCCATGATGCCGACCGACTCCTGAAAGAGCGCTGCGGCCTTTGCAGGGTCTGTCAAGACAACTGGCGCAGACCCGGTGGACACTGACTGGGGCTGCTCTGGCATGCGCGCGTCATCCATCGCCTCCAGTGTAATCCGGCGTCATGCAAGTGCGGTCCGCATCTCGCGACGGGCGCAACTTGCGACGTGCTGATGGGTTTATGACAGGAAACGCCTTATACTCGTGCTCTCATGATTCGATTGCTCGGAACCGCATTCGTCGCCCTCGTTGGACTGGCATTCGGAAGTTTTCTGAATGTCTGCGTGAGCCGCTGGCCTCTGAGGGAGAGCATCGTCAAGCCGCGTTCGCACTGCCGTACGTGCGGTCACACGCTGGCGTGGTGGGAGAATATCCCAATTCTGAGCTGGATGATGCTGGATGGA
>JAGWML010000165.1 GCA_028873155.1 Acidobacteriota bacterium | reverse complement strand
TGTTGACGAAGCGGGAACAGGGGTGGGTGGAATCCGCATTTGGTGCTGCTTTTTCCACGCATAGGCACTAGACAAGGTGAATACAATCAGTGGTAAGAAGAGCGCCCGCGCCCTGCGGTGGGGTGTGTTGTGGGCTCTTGGGAGCGCGGCATCGGGGTATTGACCGGCAGGCCCCGGATGATGGCGGCACACAGGGCGAGGGACACGATGGCGATGGTGGAAGCGGAAGTGGAAAAGCCGGCAGCGCAGGGGGCAGCGATGGAGATTACCGTAAGCCGACAGGAACTGCTGAAGGAACTGACCGCGACACAAAGCGTGGTGGAGCGCAAGACGACGATTCCCATCCTGTCGAACTTTCTGCTGGAGGCCGACGGGGAGCGCCTGACGATTACGGCGACGGATCTGGAGCAGGCGATCCGGACGAGCGCGGCGGTGAAGGTGAAGAAGCCAGGCTCGTGCACCATTCCTGCGCGGAAGCTGTATGACTATGTGAAGCTGCTGCCGGATGGAGATATTTCAATCAAGCTGCTGGAGAACCACTGGGTGCAGATTCGCAGTGGGCGCTCGAACACGAAGATGGTGGGGATGGCGCGGGCGAATTATCCGCAGGTGCCGGAGTTTCCCGCGGTGACGTCGACGAGCATTCCCGTGGCTGCGTTGAAGACGCTGATTGCGCGGACGGTGTTTGCGATTTCGAACGAGGAGTCGCGCTACACGCTGAACGGCGCGCTGCTGGTGCTGAAGTCGGAGTCGCTGGCGATGGTGGCGACGGACGGGCACCGGCTCTCGTTTGTGGAGAAGCCAGGCGAGGAGCTGGAGGGCATCAGCGGAGAGAAGCGGGTGATGATTCCGCGCAAGGCTCTGCTGGAGCTGCAGCAACTGCTGGGCACTACGGAAGCGGCCAAGGTAGAGTTTGCCGATGACGAGAACACGCTGTTCTTTGGCGTGGGTCATCGGACGCTGAGCACGCGGCGGCTGGTGGGACAGTTCCCGAACTTCGAGGCGGTGATGCCGCGGGACAACACGAAGTTTGCGGTGGTGCGGTCGAGTGAGCTGGCGGCGGCGATTCAGCGCGTGGCGCAGTTTGCCGACGAGCGGTCGGGCGCGGTGCGGCTGCGGCTGGAGGGCAACGAGCTGAAGATCAGCTCGCAGTCGACGGAGAGCGGCGAGAGCGAGGACACGATCGATACGCCGTACTCGGGCGATCCGATTATCGTGGGATTCAACTCGACCTACATTCTGGATTTTCTGAAGGCGCTGGGGAATGAGGGCGAGGTGCGGCTGGAGTTCAAGGACTCGCAGAGCGCGGGGCAGATGCGGCCCGAGGATCCGGATGCGGAGTACAAGTCGCGGTATGTGCTGATGCCGATGCGGATCTGAGCGGCGGCAAAGCGGCGAGAGCAGAAAACAGAAAGGCATCCTGTGGCTACGCGGCTACAGGATGCTTTTTCTTTTTCCAATTCTCTGCCCGGGCGCAACATCATGCCTCAGCGTGAGAATCAGTGCGTGCGATGCAGCCGCCGGAAGATCGCCAAGGAATTTCAAACGAAGCGTGAGCTCGTCGAGACTACGAAAGATGGTGAGCCTGCGGTTGTGCCGCGCAGACAAAGGATCTCGCCGTCTTCAATCTCCTCTGTTGCGAATGAAGCTCTCCGGTGTGCCGTCCTGCGGGTTCACAAAGATGATGTCTTTGGGATCGCGGCGCGGCGCATCGATGGCGAGAAAGACGACGGGAGCTTCGAGAAGCCTGGGCAGGGCATGGACGACGCCACGCTTGAAGGTGAGAAAGTCGCCGGGGGCAAATTCGGCAGCGTTTGCAGCGTCTCCGATCCAGAAGGTGCCTTTGCCGGAGAGCACGTAGAGGTACTCATGGGAGTTGGCGTGATAATGCGGCGGGGTTTCGCGATAGACGCGAAAGACGCGGCTGCTCGCCGAGGGCTCGTCGGTGAGGTAGGTATCGAGCAGCATGGTCTCGGCTGTGTCAGGGAATGCGGCTGCGATCTGGTGCAGATGAAAGCGGCCTCCGGATTTGTTTTCAGACATGAGCGCCCTACCTCTCGACTGGTTCCACCGTGGTGAATCCTGGGGAGCCACTGCCCCTGGCCTCCATTCTAGAACCGATTTTCGATCGACTCAGGTTCCGGCGATGAGGCCTCGCTTCGCCGAGCGAAGACGCGCGCAAGGTGCTCCGGCAACTGGCCAGTGGAATTGTCCGGGCCGATTGCCGGCTGAGACCTGGCGCAACGCAACGAGACGGCACGGCGATTCTAAGCGGCGCGGTGCGTGCTGTATGTTCAAGGGAAGACGATTGCGGCAAGCATGACTGAGCGCAGGGGCGTCAGAGCGGCTTCGCAGGACGTGTGGCTGTTTCAGGCGCAATTCAAGGTGGCCTTTTCCTCAAGTAAGGAGCCGCTCAACCTCGCAACTTCTGAATACAGCCACTGCGGCACCGCCACAGGCGAACCACGACCCAAAGGGGGCAGGAGGGAAATGCGCAAGAGAATCGGCCGGATCCCAGGGAGGATGCTCACCTTGCTGGTGCTGCTTTGTACCGGCATCATGAGCCACGCAGCGAGCAAGGATGCAGGGGATGGGCTTCCGGATTCTCCGACTCTGGCGCAGCGCACGATTGAGGATCTGAATTATCGCGGCGGCGATGCGGCGATGCCGCCGTTTTCCGACAGCATCATCGATGTTCATTCGGCGTATCGGCAGGCGATGCTGCGCAAGGGGCTGGCATTCCGGGTGATCTCGGGGATGCAGTACACGCAGGACACGATGAACGCGCCGGTGGCGACGGACCAGCAGGTGTACGTGGGACAGGGTCCGTATGCGTCGACCTTTGCGCAGCCGATCCTGTCGTGGGATCTGCGGCAACTGCACATGCGGAATGCGCAGCTTTACATGGGCGCGGTGTGGAACTGGATGACGTGGAACCCCGCGGGACCGAAGACGCTCCAGTTGTGGGCGCTTTACTATTACAAGGAATTCGGCAAGGACCGTGTGGAGCTGAAGACGGGCTACATCGCGCACAACATGAATTTTGTGGGGATGTTTGTGGGTGGATCGACGGCGACGGGCTCGCCGGGTGTGTATGCGGTGTTGCCGTTTGAGGTGGGGATGTCGTATTTTCCGCTGACTGCGCCGGCGTTTGACGTGCGGGTGAACGGGCCGCGGCACTGGTATGCGAAGGGCGCGGCGCAGCGGAGCATCGACCCGAACGGCGGACCGGCGGAGGTGGCGCGGAATCACACGGGCTTCCGGTTTGATCCGCACGGCGACAAGCTGGTGCTGATTGGCGAAGGCGGCTATGAGCGGGCGTCGAGTGGGCATGCGCTGGAGCGGTGGCTGCGCGGAGGGTACATCCACAACTCGACGCGGATGGTGAATGAGGCGACGGGGCAGCTGCAGCCGGGGAACTATTGCGGGTATGTGCTGATGGATGGGCAGGTGACGCAGCCGGACGAGGCGCAGCCGGCGCATGGCGTGTATCTGGGCGGATCGTACATGACGGTGCCGGAAGCCATGAATGCGTACTCGCGGTACTACGAGGCGCGGATGTACAAGGAGGGAACATTCCGGTCGCGGCCGGGCGATGTGTTTGCAGCAGTGGCTTCGCGGACGCAATACAGCCCGGTGTTTGCCGACAAGCTGGTGTCGCAGGGCAAGACGGTGTGGCGAGGGGGAACAACGCTGACCGGAAACTACCTGTTCCGGGTATCGCCGGGCAGCTATGTGAGCGTGGGGATGACGTACCTGTACGGTCCGGCGATTACGCCGCGTGTGCCGAATGCGCTGACTGCCCTGGCGAACTGGACGTGGTTTTTCTAGGGAGGATGGGCGGAGGCTGGTGAGGTGGATGGGCATGCCGGTCCTGACCGCGGGGCTGGATTGGATACACATCTTTTGGAGTATCGCTTTCTGGGTGAAAGGTGGCAGCATAAGACTGCGGAGGAAGGCGGGATGAAGAGCAAATCGCGCTGGCTGGAGCGGCTGCTGCATGCCGACAAGGAACGGGCGGAGCGGCGGCCGACGGAAGACTTTGCGGCGTATCGCTGGGATGGAACGAGCGTGCGGGAAGAGGCGGTGCGGGATGTGAGCTCGACCGGCGTGTTTGTGCTCACGAGCGAGCGGTGGCCGCTGGGGAAGACGGTGTGGATGACGCTGCAGCGGCGCGGGCAACTGGAGCTGAATGCAGAGCGGCGGATGACGGCGCAGACAAAGGTGACGCGGCCACTGGCAGATGGGGCCGGGTGCATGTTTGTGTCGGTGGCGCATCCAGAAGAGCGCGCGTGGGAGGAGCTGGTGGAGCACGCGGCGACCGTGACTGGCGTGCACGACATAACCGGGTATGTGAAGGCGATGGCCGCGGTCGCGTTTCTGCGGCAGATTTGTCCGGATCGCGCGGTGGTTGCACTGCTGCGGGAGCGACTGAGCAACCTGCGGTTGCAGCGGGCGATGGAGATGCTGCGCGGCGCGTACGACTTGGTTCGCAACGAGGAGAAAGCCGAGGATCTGCGCGCGCCGCGGGCGCTGGTGGAGCAGATTCTGGAAGCCTGCTCAGATGCGCAGGATGGGCAGGCGAGCACACTGTGGGCCACACTGCTGGCGCGCTGCTGCACGCCAACAGGAGGGGATGCATCACTGGGTCCGGTGATTGAGGCGATGCGCCGCATGACGGATGCACCTCTGAAGATTCTGGGCGATGCATGCGAGCGGGCGCGACGCGATGCGATGAAGCCGGGGCCGGAGTGCGCAACGACGGTGATGACGACACTGGAAGAGCTGATGTGGCTGACCGACATGCGCGAGACGCCGGTGCAGCAGGCGGTGCAGCAACTGGCGGAGCTTGGACTGCTGGAAGAGACTGAGCGATTGCTGGTGATGAAACCGAGCGCAAAGGTGGATGTGACGCCAAGCTCGTTGGGACTGCGCACCTATGCGGCGACCAGCCGGCACAGGGGCACGACGGAGGAGTTTTACGGGCAGCCTGCCTGACTGCCGCGCGCAGTTTTTTTGTATCGCGATCATTTGACCCACGCTGAGAACGGCAACTATTGTTGCGCAGAGCAGAGGAGTGGGACAGATGACGCTATCGAGACGCGAGTTCCTTCTTAGCACAACCTATGCCGGCGCGGCGCTGGCGGCGCGTGGAACGGCGCTTCCGCTGGATGCAGTGAGCACGCGACAGCCGGTGCGGCTGGAGCTGTATGCAACTGGCATGCGGATGGCCGCGACACCGGCGACGGCGTATCGCGCGTACCGCTCGAAGGCCGTGAGCGACGCGGGTATGCGCACGTGGGTGCAGATAGACCTGGGACAATCTGTGGCGATGGATGCGGTGCGGCTGTTTCCCGCGTCGGAGCGGATGTATCCGGGGCGCGACCAGTACTACGCGGGCGAGGGCTTTCCGCTGCGGTTTGCGATTGAGGTGGCGGAGGACGAGGCGTTCGCACATCCGGCAACGATTGCGGAGTTTGCGGACGCGGATTTTCCTGACCCGACGGACAACATCACGCAGTATGGAGCGGGCGGTGCGCGCGGGCGGTATGTGCGCGTGACGGCGACGCAACTGCGGCCGGTGAAGAGGGCTCCTGCGCACAACACTCCGGGGAGTATGGAGCCGGTGGACAGCGCGGAGTACACATTCACGCTGGCGAAGATTGCGGTGATGGCGGGCGGCAAGGATGTGGCGGTGGGCTGCGCGGTACACGTGGACCCGGAGCACGGAAACGCCGAGCTTGCGCAGCAACTGACGCGGGCGTATCGCCAGGACGGCGAAGAGATTCGACGCGACAACCCGGATGCTGTGATGCCTGCCGCAACATGGAGACCGCCGCAACTGCGCGCGCGGGCGCCGAAGGCCGGGGTGAAGCTCGATGGTGGGATCTTCCAGACAGCGATGGAGAACAACGTCGCGTATCTGCTGAACTCGTACACGACCGCGGATCTGCTGCGGCAGTTCTATGAGCGCGCAGGCAGGATTACAAACTTCCATCCGGTGGGCTCGCAGAAGTTCTGGGAAGAGGATCTGGCGGGATCGAATGCGGGGCGGTTCCTGATGGGCGCGGGCAACACGCTGCGCTGGATGGACGACGCGGAGCTGCGCAAACGGCTGAATGCGGTGGTGGCCGGCATCGAAGAATGCCGCCAGCCGAATGGGTACATCATGGCGTATCCCGAGGACACGATCTTTTATTCGGAGCGCGCGGCGTATACGCGGGCGTGGCTGACGCATGGGCTGCTGGAGGCGGCGCATGCGGGGAACGCGAAGGCGCTGCCGCTGTTGCGCGGCTATTCCGACTGGTTCAACGTGCAGGGATTTTTGCCGGAGATGCTGCGCGGGGCGATCCAGGGCGGGCAAGGGATGGTGGCGAACACGCGCGTGGCGCTGAGCGCGGCGGGACGGCCCGCAGATGGGCAGGTGATTCAGCAGTACTACCAGGAAGACGCGTGGCTGCAGGGGTTGGCGCGGCGGGAGCGCGAGCAGATCTGGCAGTATCCCTATGACCGGCCGCACTGCTATCTGCTGACAAATCTCGAGGCGTATCTCGACTTGTATCTGCTGACGGGGCAGACGCTGTATCACGATGGCGTGCTGGGTGCATGGGAGCTGTATCGCGCGCACTGGGAGCAGGCGGGCGGCAGCATCTCGATTATTGAGTTTGAAGAGAATCTGCCGGACAGCGAGTCGTTGCGTCAAAAGCTCGGCGAGCTGTGCGGGAGCAGCTTCTGGGTCTTTCTGAGCCAGCGCTTCCAGATGCTGCAGCCGGACGATGAGCGGTTTGCGGCGGAGATCGAGAAGTCGATTTACAACGTGGCGCTGGCGAACCAGGACGGCGGAAGCGGGCTGCGCTATCACACGATTCTGGAGGGGAAGAAAGAGAAGTCGACGCACATCAATACATGCTGCGAGGGACAGGGCACGCGGCTGATTGGATCGCTGCCGGAGCATA
>JAGWML010000164.1 GCA_028873155.1 Acidobacteriota bacterium | reverse complement strand
TGCTCTTCATTACCAGCCAAAAAGATGTGATTGCTTCCCAACGAATTGTGCGCCGCGACAGTGATGCCGATGGAGCCATCGACAGAAGACAGCTCTTCGATGGCGAGAACGTAGTCCACGTAGCCAAGTCCAGCGCCTCCGTACTCGGGTGGAAAGATGACTCCGAGCAGACCCATCGCGCCTAGTTTTTTCACAGTGTCGAGAGGAAAAGTGCTCGTTTCGTCCCAGGTCATCACATGCGGCGCGATCTCTCGCACGGCGAACTCACGGATTTCCTTTCGAAGCTGTTCCTGCTCTTCAGTCAGGACGAATGGATAGAGCGCTTGCGCTGTCTCTGTTGCGGTGTTCATTACGAAGCTCCTTTAAGAACTCATCAGGACCAATGGAAGAAACCGTTCATGCTGATTCAACTGGTGTCCGTTGCCTGCGATCAGTTGGTTGGATGCATCGCGTCAGGTTTGCAGCACTCCCGGATTGAAGTGCGGCACCACTGGATTCAGGGCACAGGCATCGAGGGCTGCGATCAGCACATCGCGGGTCTTTGCCGGGTCAATGATGGCGTCAATCCAGAGGCGAGCCGCACCGTAGCGTGGGTCGGCCTGTTCGTCATACGATGCACGGATCTCGTCGTGGAGTGCCTTGCGCTCCTCGTCCGTGAGGACCTTGCCGCCGCGCTCCATCTGCCGAGCGCGGACCTCAGCCAGCGTGTTGGCAGCAGACGCGCCGCTCATCACTGCGTAGCGTGCAGTGGGCCAGGCGAAGAGAAAGCGCGGGTCGTACGCTTTGCCGCACATGGCGTAGTGGCCCGCACCAAAGCTGCCGCCGAGGATGGCTGCAATCTTGGGAACGACGCTTGTGCTCACGGCTGAGACCATCTTGGCGCCTGCGCGAATAATGCCGGACCACTCGGCGTCCTTGCCGACCATGAAGCCATTGACGTCATGCAGAAAGATGAGCGGCACAAGGTTCTGGTTGCAGTCCATGATGAAGCGGGCCGCCTTTTGCGCGCCTTCGGTGTAGATGACCCCGCCGACTTCGATGCGTTTGGCTCCAGCGGACGGACCCATCGCTACCGTCTGCATCTGATTGGTCTTCTGGTTGGCGACAATCCCGACGGCATATCCGCCGATGCGCGCGTACCCGCAGAGAACAGTGCGGCCGAAGTCTTCCTTGTACTCGTCAAACTCACTTCGATCGACGATGCGTGCAATCACATCGTGCATGTCATACAGATTGCTCGAGCCCGGTGCAGGGTTGAGCAGGCTGTAGAGATCGTCGGCTGGGTATCGGGGCGCATCGCGCTTTGCGTCGAATTCCGTCCGAGAAAAGGTCGTGCCAGTGGGTGACGCCACTATCCGCGATCCCAGTTTGTCGACGAGCGACCGCATGCGCGCGATGCAATGCTGGTCGTCCGGCTCTTTGAAGTCGACAGTCCCGGAGATCTCGGCGTGCATGGTGGCTCCGCCCAATTCCTCGGCTTCAGTCTTCTGGCCAATTGCCGCCTGCACCAGCGATGGGCCGGCAAGAAACAGACCGGAACCTTCCGTCATGAGCACGGTATCAGTCATGACGGGAAGATACGCGCCGCCCGCGACACACATGCCAATGATCGCAGTGATCTGAGGAATCCCGAGAGAACTCATCACGGCATTGTTTCGGAAGACGCGGCCAAAGTCATCGGTGTCGGGGAAGACATCTTCCTGCAGAGGCAGGAACACACCGGCAGAATCCACGAGATAGAGCGTGGGGATACGGTTCTCCAGAGCGATGTTCTGCGCGCGAAGGACCTTCTTCGCCGTCATCGGGAAGAACGCGCCCGCCTTCACCGTGGCGTCGTTGGCGATGATCATGCACAGCCGTCCGCAGACACGGCCTAGCCCCGTGACGACTCCCGCGCCAGGGGCGCCGCCGTATTCGCCGTACATGCCATGCGCTGCCCAAAGACCCAGTTCAAGAAACTCAGTGTCTGCATCGAGCAGCAGGTCAAGCCGTTCGCGAACGGTAAGCCTGCCTTTGGCATGCTGCGCTTCCGCCGCCTTCGCACCGCCGCCCTGACGCAAAGTGCCTTCTGTGGAGCGCAGAGTGTCGAGCAGGGCGAGGAGGGCATCACGATTTGCCCGAAAACGGGGTGTATTCCGGTCGAGAGAGGATTCCAGCGTGTTTTCTGCATTTGGGCCTTTGGCCATCGCACCCCTCGGTCAAACTTGGCGACTATACCACTTTGGAGGGTACAAACGTCCACGTGAGGAAGCCAGTAAGAAATGAGAAAATTGATAAAGCGAAAAACTACGTGACTCTGCGCGAACAGGAAAATACTTGGCTACCCCTGAAACTGGCGTGGATGCATAACCCTTTCCGGTTCATAGCGACTGGCATGGAACGACGCAGAGGGCGTCCGTGAATGCATTCAGCGAAAATCAAAAGACGATATGATGGAAGTTGCAGAGTCTTAAAGACGTGGTTCGCTCAAGTGACTGCGTGAGTGCGGCCGGGAGTTGTGGAAGTCAATGCACGAGAACGCAAGAAAAGTGGAGCTGTTCGATACAAGTCTCCGTGATGGCTTGCAACAGCCGAATCTTCAAATTTCAGTCCCCAATGCAATCGGTCTTCTGCAGCGGATGGCCGCCTTCGGCATTCACTATGCCGAGATCGGGTTTGCGGGCGCCAATCAATTTGTCTCCGATCTAACCCAGGCTGTCACTTCAGCGGATACCGGGAAGATGAAGCTGGCGCTCTTTGGCCGCTCGCGCGGGCGCGGTTCGCGGGTTGAGGATTGGCGGGATGTCCAGTTCATGATCCGCCACAAGGTTCGGATTCCCGTTGCGGTCATCGTGGTGAAATCGCGGCTCCTGGATGTGGTACGGTCTCTCGAGACAACGCCGGATGAAAATCTGGTGATGGCGTCGGAGACGATCGACTACCTGCAGCAAGCTGGCTTTGAAGTTCTTGTCGACCTGGAACACGCCATGGACGCCAACTGCGGACGATGCGAGAACGGCCGCGAGTGCGATGAGGACGCGCTGAAACGGAGCCAGGAATACCTGCACAAAATTGTTGCGCAATGCGTCCAGCAACGGGTAAGCCGGATCGTCGTTTGCGACACAACAGGTGGCGCGAATCCTGAAGAAGTGAGCAATTTGATGGGCAGACTGCGGAGCGATTTTTCTGGCGCCAGTTTCGGTTTCCATGGACACACAGATCGCGGCCTGGGGATTGCCAACTCTCGCGCTGCGATTCTTACCGGAGCGGTCCAGGTGCAGGGAACTCTGCTGGGCACGGGCGAGCGCTGCGGCAATGTCAATTTGACCACCGTGATTGGCAGCATGCAGTTGCGCGGCGAGGCGGAGTTTGTGCCTGAAGCTGCCCTGGCTGGCCTGACCGGCCTGGCGCACTCGGCTTACGCAGACTTTGGATTGGAGGTCCCGCACGGCACCCCCATCGTGGGGCCCGGTGCGTTTGGCACATGGGCTGGCATGCACGGCAGCAGCGAACGCAAGAATCCCGGTGCCTATCTGTGGTGCAATCCGGAGCGGGTTGGTGCGACCCCTGTCATCGGGGTCAATGGGCAGTCCGGGCGTACCAACGTAGTGCTCTTGTCTGAGGCGCTCGGCATTCCATTGCGCGCCGCACAGGCGCAGACACTCATCGATGCCAATCAGGCCATGATCGAGGGCGGCGGCTTCACGTCCAGTGAGATCTCATTCAAGCTGGCCTGCATGCAGGTCCTGCAAACGCTGCCGAGTTTCTTTACGGTTAGAAGCTGGCGGGTGTTTGATGAGTCGGATGAGGCAGGGCAGCGCTTCGTCCAGGCGTTTATCACGTTGGCCATTGGCGACTCTACGGTGACGACGACGCGCGCCGAGGGTGCGGGGCCCGTGGATGCGCTGACCAAGGCACTGCGCCGCGAGCTTGAAAAGTGGTATCCGGCGCTGACGCGAATGAGGCTTGGCACCTTCAGCGTGACGGCGATCGACGTTTCTGCCCACGACTCGGCCGCGCATGTTCGCGTGACGGTCAGTTTCCACGCGGACGGTCATGAGCCATGGATCACCGCAGGCGTAAGCAGCGATATGAATCAGGCGGCACTAATGGCCATCGTGGATGGATTTCACTACTGGCTATTGAAGAATCCACACTAGCCATGCACCCACCCGACCCCTCGATTCGTCGCCATTCAGATCCGTCCGCTGCGGTCGACGCAGTGCATCCGGCAGAAGCGTCACTGGTTTGTGATGCATTGCCGGCGCCGGCGAGCGATCTGACAGATAATGCGACTCCACTGCGAGCGATGCGGCGGGTCGCTGTCATCCACAATCCAGCATCCGGACAGAACAACCCACGGCGCAAGGGAGAGATGCAGCGCGTGCTTGAGTTGCTGTCTGCATCTGGCATCCAGACACATTCGCTCGAAACAAATGGGCCGGGAAGCGCGGCGCACTGCGCCAGCGAGGCGATTGCACGGGGATGTGACGCCGTGTTGGCGTGCGGCGGGGACGGTACGGTGCACGAGGTGCTGCAAGGCCTGGCGGGAAGCAGGACGGCGCTCGGTGTGATTCCCATGGGCACGGCGAACGCATTGGCGCAGGACCTTGGGCTGGGCCGGTCGCCCGTCAAGGCTTTAAGAAAGTTGCTGGATGCTGTGCCGGTGCAGGTGCCGGTGGGATTGATTCGTTACACCGATTGGGACGGAGCGTCGCGCTCGCGCTACTTCACGGTAGCGGCGGGAGTGGGAGCGGATGCCCTGCTGATGTCGAGGCTGGATGCGGGCCTGAAAAGGCGGTTCGGCTACGCCCTTTATTTAGTGGAAGCCGCGCGGATCTGGATGACCAACCCATTTCCGCTGTTCCGCGCCAGGTTCCGGCTGAGTGAACTGGAAGCCGAGCGCACTGAGGCGGTTTCTCAGATCCTCGCTGTGCGCGTCCGATCTTTCGGCGGCGTCCTGGGCCAGCTGGCGCCAGGCGCCGCGCTGCGCAATGGAACGCTGCGCCTGCTTGCATTCAAGACGCGAAACCGGTTCCTCTACCTTCGCTTTCTGCTGGCCGTGCTCGCGGGCCGTCACACATTTTCCAAAACCATCGAGCTGCTCGATCTGGTCTCAGTTGAGTGTGAGGCCGGGCAGGGTTCACCCGCGCCTGTGTACGTAGAGGCTGATGGAGAAGTGCTGGGCACATTGCCTGCGCAGATGGAAGTGGCTCCAGTGCATCTCCTGCTTCTGATGCCGTCTGAATATCATTCGTAGACCTGACGTTGGCGGCGTGCCTGTTCGAGTGTCGGCAAAGTTGCCTGCCGCTCCGGGCGCATGCAATCATCGGAGCGCACTGATTTCTGGAGACCGTGCGCATGATCAAAACTTCTTCTCTTTTTGTCGCCGCGTTCTGGTGTGCAACGGCTCTGTGCGCGCAGCAACCTGCGTGGCAGCCTGCACCGGGGCATGAAACGATCGAGCTTTGGCCCGGCGGGGCACCGGGAGCGCCGGCCAGCCTGCCTCCCGAGGCGGACATGACGACCGCCAAGGACAACCTGATCGCCGGAAAGCCGGTGATGCGGCTGGGCAATGTGTTGAAGCCCACGTTGACTGTGTATGCGCCCAAAGCGCACAACTCGGGTGCGGCAGTGGTGGTGTTTCCGGGTGGTGGCTATCGCATCCTTGCCATCGATCTGGAAGGCACGGAAGTCTGCGACTGGCTCAATGCGCAGGGCATCACCTGCCTGCTGCTCAAGTATCGCGTGCCAGACACGGGCCCGTATCCCAAGTCTTCTGCCGCGCTGCAGGATGCACAGCGTGCGATTGGGCTGGCGAGAGAGCATGCGGCGGAATGGCACATCGATCCTCATCGCATCGGAGTGCTTGGCTTCTCTGCTGGAGGACACCTTGCGGCTGCTGTAAGTACGCACTTCGCGGAGCGTCTCTACGCGCCTGTGGATGCTGCGGACAATCTGAGTTGCCGTCCGGACTTCGCAGTTGTGATTTATCCCGGGTATCTGGCGCTCGCCGACCAGAACTTCGCGCCGAACGCGGAGATTCACCCCACCTCGGAGACCCCGCCGACCTTTGTGCTGCAGGCGGAGGACGATCCCGTGCACGTAGAGAATGCTGTCGTTTACTTTATGGCGCTGAAAAATGCTAAGGTCCCCGCGGAGTTGCATGTGTACGCGGAAGGCGGACATGGCTACGGACTGCGCCGCACGGCGTTGCCGGTAACAGGCTGGCCGGATCTGGTGGATACCTGGCTGCGCACGATCAAGGTCCTTCCGGCTGCGACGCCATAGCACAAGTACAATCAACCTGATGATTCTGGGCGTGCTCACAGTCTCCGATCGTTGCTCGCAGGGCCTGTCGCAGGACACGGCCGGTCCCGCCGTGGTCGACCTGTTGCGCAAGAACTGGGAGACGGCGAGGATTGAGGCGGCCTTGGTGCCGGATGACGAAGATCAGATCTGTTCGCAGCTTGTTGCGTGGTGCGATCTGGGAGCGGTCCTGATTTTGACCGTAGGCGGCACTGGCTTGGGGCCACGGGACCGTACGCCAGAGGCGACACGGCGCATCCTCGACCGGGAAGCACCGGGCCTGTCGGAAGCCATGCGCGCCATCGGCGCTGGACGGAACCCCTATGCGTGGCTCTCGCGCGGGGCGGCCGGATT
This sequence comes from Acidobacteriota bacterium, assembly GCA_028873155.1. GTDB lineage: Bacteria > Acidobacteriota > Terriglobia > Terriglobales > Acidobacteriaceae > Telmatobacter. Next base: position 325 of record JAGWML010000164.1, on the reverse strand, counting down.
ACGCGGGGAAAGCCTCATCGTCAATCTGCCCGGCAGCCAGCGCGGTGCGCAGGAGAGCCTGGAGGCGATCCTGCCTCTTCTCCGCCATGGATTGCAGGTCGTCGCAGGCAGCAGGATGCATCCTGAGTAGTTGGATCGACAGACGTGGTGTGGGCTTTTTGAAATGGAGAAGGGAAACGCTTACCGAAATTGCAGATCAGTCTATGAAGTGGAGAAGAGAGGAATAGGGCATTCGATGGAAAAGTATCTATAAATCAGAGAATTCACCCTGTTGTTCACAGAAGTTCCCGTTCTGAGCGCATGAGAAACACGAGAAAAGATGGAG
>JAGWML010000163.1 GCA_028873155.1 Acidobacteriota bacterium | reverse complement strand
TCATGAAACAATTATGCGTGAGCGCACACGCATTTTGTCAAGAAAACAACTTTAATCCCTTAGAAGAAACATGCAACGGTCACGTACAGTAACTTTTGTCATTTTGCACCATAAATGGTGCATTCATAACTTTCAGGAGGTTTTTCTGGCAGGCGGGGAAGATTCATGTATAATGAAGGGAAGTTGAGCGACGCTCGTTCCTCTCACAGTCCGACGCCGCTCAACTCGTTTACGGAAGGAGTGGTGTTTTTGATAGCATCCACACCCTATTCGGGTGAAGGGGCGGGTATCCCCGCCCCCCCCTACGTAACCCGCATTTTTAATTGGACCATACCCAAAAGAAGGAGTCAATGAATGGACGAGGGAATGTCGAAAGTACTCAAGGACTTGCAGTTGAAGGAAAGGGAGTTCCGAGCCAAGGCCGACAAGATTCAGGCAACAATCAAGTCGCTGCGGGAAGTTTTCGGAGAACAGCTATCCTTGCCCGAAACAGAAGCGGTCTCGGTTGCGCCTGCGGTTGTTACAAACGTCTACCGAGGGAAGACGCTTGCCGAAGCTAGTGTCCTGTACCTGACGTCCGCCGGGACTCCTCAAAAGACGCGAGAGATTGCCGATGCCCTCGAAGCTGGCGGAGCGCAGTCGAGCGATATGTACCGGGGCGTGTACAACGCTCTCGACAACAGCGAACTCGTACATCAAGTTGAGGGCAAGCGGTGGGCACTTCGGGAGTGGGAGAGTAGATAATTTATGGCAAAATCACCATTTGATGAGGCCAAACCGCGAACCCCCAAAGCCGCTGCCAGGCAGCGCGCCAAAGAAATGGAAAAGAACGCATCGGAATTGCTCACGGCAGATTACGAAGAGACGTTCGCATTTCTTCTAGAAGAAAAGTTCAACGTTAAGCGTGGCTCGCCGCAATATGAAGCCGCTCTCGCTGCGTGGCGCGAAGGTCGTTCTTAGATTCAATTGCTTCTTTAACGATTGCCGTCATCTCCGCAACCTTCGCGTCTTTCTGCGCCTCTGTAAGGCCCATATCATCCATGGCTTTTTCTAAAATGGCGGCGATCTCTTGTGCTGCCCTTTGACGCTTCTCATCTCGCGTTTGGTTCGCTGGCTCTTTATTCCATCTCGCTCTCGCGGCTATAGAGGCAGACCGCCTGCGATCCTCGGGTGTCATATTCTCCGCCCTCTTCCTGCCGCCGATCTTTCCGCCGATGCTTCCCATCTCCGCCATAATTCTTTTCCTTTGAGTCTTGGAAGAGAGGGCTAGAGAACCCTGCGTAGCCGACTCCACTATCCTTAGGGCATTCTGCGAAAAATCCGAGTTGCTTGAGCGCTTTGGCATAAGTCAAATCTACGTCAAGTTAACTTTTTAATGCAATGACGGATTGGTGTCATTTTCTATCCTGTGGAAATCATCTGACCCACTACTCGGAATCGTGCAGCCCTCTCAGCAACACCCGGAAACACCACGGGCAATCCCTCTCAGGATTGCCCGCTGCCGTGCCCGATTCCTCGCCGCGCTACTCACTCAATGCCAGTAGTAGAACCCGCCCGCGTAGTAGTACGGCCGGTAGTACACCGGCGCATAGGGATACGCATACGGGTACGCATACGCGCCATATCCATAAGGCGGCTGCGCATTGCGCTGATGCAGTTGCGGCCCACCCTGATTCAGTCCCTGTGCCAGCCGGTTGGCCTCATCGGGCGTCACCGCCGCCACCGTCACCGGATCCGCCAGGTGGAAGGTCACCAGCGCCTCGGCGGGAATCCACGCATTCGGTCCGTGCGTCGCCGCCGATGCCGCCGTGCCCACTGTGCCGCCCGCCACGCCGCCAATCGCCGCGCCCGCGCCGCCGCCGGCTACGCCGCCCACAATCGCGCCCAGCAGAGCGCCACCCACCACGTTGCCCACCGTGCGGTCCGTCTTGCTCGGCCCCTTCACGCGGAACAGGTCGGATTCAATCGGATAACTGCGCCCGCCCATATCCAGCGCCGTCAGCCGCAGCGCCAGTTCCGGGCTGCCCGCAAGCTGACCCGCCTGCCGCACCTCCGTCACTACGCCGTGCACCGTCGCGCCCCGCGGAATCGCCAGCGCCCCGCCTGCCGTCACGTCGCGAATCACCGTGAACTGCACCGGCGTGCCTTCCACCGCCGACTTGCTGCTCACCGCTTCAGCCGTCCGCACCTGCACCAGCGTCCCCGCCGGAATCGTCACCGGTCCGCTCGGCATCTGGTACTGCGGCTGGTTGTACTGCTGCCGGTACTGCTGCGGATAGCCATACTGCCCGCTGCCCGAATACTGGTTCTGCCCGTTGCCGTAACTCTGGTTGTAGCCGTTTTGCCCATAGCCATTGTTGTTCGAGTAACGATTCTGCCCGTATCCATTGTTGTTCGAGTAGCGATTCTGCCCGTATCCATAATTAGGGTTCTGCTGCCCATATTGCGGAGGCTGCCTCTGCCCGTTCGGCTGGTTCTGCCCATACGCGGGAGGCTTCTGCGCATAGCCGGGGTTCGTCACCTGCGGCTCTGCCGATGAATACGGAGCCGGGGTCTGCCCGCCCGTCTCCGGTGCGCCCGCATTCGGGTCCACCATCGCGCCGTTCTGCGCGTTCGGATCGTTCGCCGGGTTGCCCACATTCAGGTTGTCGTGCACCGCCGTCACGCCCGCCACGCCCTTCACAATCTGCTCGGCCAGCGTCTTCGACGACGCCTGCGCCACCGTCCCTGACAGCGTCACCTCGCCCTGAATCGTCGCCGCCGTAATCAGGTCGTTCTTCAGCGGCTGCGAGGCGTCCAGCGCGTGTACTACATCCATCTCAATCTGCCCATCGCTCCGCTGCCCGCTGGCAGGCGTCGCCTGCTGGGCCAACGCCAAAGCCGCGCAAAAAACGAACAGGGCCGTCCACGTCAGTATCTTTGGAAAGGCTCTCCGCCATATTGCCCGATTCATCGTTCTCTCCTCTTGCGCACAGTCCATCCGGGGCCTCTTACCGCTTTAGACTCAACGCGGATCGGCCCGTCGCTCTTTTTAACCCGCATTGCGGGCAAAAGTTCCGCCTGTCACACCGCGGCCTGCGCCGCCACGGGCTGTACCGCCGGGCTCGCCAGCTCCTGGTTGTCCGGGAAGAAAAGCTGAAACACCGTGCCCGAGCCTTTGCCGCCCTCCGCCGTCCGGCTGCGCACATGCACCAGCCCGTGGTGCTTCAGGATGATCTCGTGGCTCACCCACAGCCCTAGGCCCGTGCCCGTCTCCTCCTTCGTGGTGAAGAACGCCTCAAAGATTCGCGTCCGCACATCGGCATCCATGCCCTGCCCCGTATCCGCCACCGTGATGCGAACACCGCGCTGCCCCGGCGTCGCCCAGCTCCGCGACCGCCGCGCCCGCACCTGCAGCCTGCCGCCGCCCGGCATCGCGTCGATCGCGTTCATCAGCAGGTTCGCCACCACCTGCCGCACCTCGCCCGCAGAACAAAACACATCCAGCGCCGGATCGTACTCCTTCGCCAGTTGAATCCCCAGCGTATGCATCCGCACCTGGTAGAGGTTCAGGATCGAGTCCAGCAGCTCCGCCATGCTGGCCCGCGCCGGCAGCGTCGATTGCCGGTAGAAGCGCAGCGTCTGCTGCGTGATCTCCGCAATCCGCTTCACCTCCAGCTCCGCCATCGAGGCGTACTCCAGCGCCGGCCCGTCCAGCCCGCAATAGTGGTTGAGCAGGTAGAGAAGATTCGTCACCGCCTCCAGCGGGTTGTTGATCTCATGCGCAATCGACGCCGCCAGCCTTCCCGTCGCCGCCAGCTTCTCCGTCCGTCGCAGCGCCTCTTCGCTTCGTTTGCGTTCGGTCGTATCCAGCACCACCAGGCCCGTCCAGCGCACCTCATCCGGCTGCGGGCGCACCGGGTACGCGCTCACCAGCCACGTCCATGGCAGGTTCAGCCGGCCGCGCTTGCCGCTCAGTTCCAGGTCGCGCACCGCCTCCCCGGTGGCAATCACCCGCTGCACCATCTCTTCCAGTTGTCCCGCCACCGCCTCCGGTACAACCTCCGGCAGCGTGCGCCCCAGATGACTGTTCAGCGGCATCCCGGTCATTCCGGCAAAGACCTCGTTCACGCGCACAAACCGCCCGCTGCGGTCAAAAAACGCCAGCCCGATCGGCGCATTCGCCAGCATCGAATCCAGCAGCGAGAGCGTATTGTTCAACCCCGCCCTCTGCTCTTTGATGGAAGCCACCATCCGGTTGAATGCCTCAATCAGATCGCCGAACTCGTTGTGCACCGTCACCGGCAGCGGAAAGCTGCTCTCGCTGTCCGGCGCCACCATCAGCGCGCGCGTTCCCCGGTGCAGCACCGCCAGCGGGCGCGAGATCGCACGCGCCATCAGCAGCACCAGCAGCGCCGACGCCAGCACCCAGATCACGCCGAAGATCTCCGTCCCGCGCCGGATCAGATTCAGTTGTTCGTAGTCCCATGCGCGATCCGTCTCCACCCACGCATACCCGCGCAAATCGCCGCCGGTGTAGATCGCGTCCACGCTTTCCATCCGCGTGCCGCCAAAATCGAACACCGCCGCCTGCCCCGGATGCTTCAGTGGAATCTCTGCCATCTCGGCTGCGTCGAGCCGCATCTCGACCGGCTCGCCCACGCTCGAAAACAGCACATTGCCCGCCGGGTCGGTCACTTTGGCGGCGCGCACACCCGGCGTCTCGCCCATCATCGCCACCGACAGGCCCACCCACCCCGGCCGTTGCTGCCGCAGAGCCTCGCGCGCCTGCAGCGCCATCGAGGTCGCCTGGTGCGCCAGCCGCAGCCGCGCCCGGTCGTGCACCTCGTTCGCCTGCCGGCTGATCAGCAGCACGGCGAACAGCAAAATCGACAGCGCCTCCAGCAGCACCAGCCCCGCCAGCATCTGCCAGCGAATCGTTCGAGGCCACAAGCGCATTCCCATCCCTCCGTCCTCTGCTCTCTACGCCCCTTGCGTACTCGGCGTCAGCGTCTCCTTCATCGCCCGCGCAATCTGCCGCCCGTGGAACCGCCCGTTCTCAATAAAAATCTCATTCGTCCGCGACCCCGCCACAATCACGCCCGCCAGATAGATCCCCCGCACATTGCTCTCCAGCGTCTCCGCATTGCACTCCGGCCGCCGGTCCACGCCTTCAAACCGCACGCCCATCTCCTCCAGAAAGCCAAAGTCCGGATGATACCCCGTCATCGCAAACACAAAGTCGTTCGCAATCGTCTTCAACCCCTCCGGCGTCTTCAGCACCGCCGCGTCCGGCGTCACCTCCACCAGTTGCGTGTTGAAGTACGCCTTCACCTCTCCTGCTTTGATGCGATTTTCGATATCCGGTTTGATCCAGTACTTCACATGCCGGTGCAGCTCCGGATCGCGATGCACCAGCGTCACCCGCGCTCCATGCCGCCACAGCTCCAGCGCTGCAATCGCCGCCGAGTTCTTGCCGCCCACCACCATCACGTCCAGCCCGAAGTAGGGGTGCGGATCGTCGTAGTAGTGATGCACCTTGCTCAATTGCTCGCCGGGTATCCCCATCATGTTTGGCAGATCGTAGTAGCCCGTCGCAATCGCCAGCTTCCGCGCATGCATCGCGCCGGGCCGCCCAAAGCGGTCCACCGTATGCACAGTGAAATCACCGTCCGCGCCCGTCACCTTGTCCACACGGTGATACTGCCGCACGTCCAGCTTGTAATGCGCCGCTACCTGCCGGTAGTACTGCAGCGCCTCGTTCCGCGTCGGCTTCGCATTCGGGCTCGGAAACGGAATGTCGCCGATCTCCAGCAGCTCCGACGTCGTGAAAAACGTCATGTGCGATGGATAGTGGTAGAGCGAGTTGCACACGCAACCCTTGTCCACCAGCACCGCCCTGAAGCCCGCCTTCTGCGCCTCAATCGCGCATGCCAGCCCCGTCGGCCCCGCGCCCACCACCAGCAGATCGAACCCTTCGCGTCCCGCGTCACCGCGCATCGTCTCGTGCATGCCTCTAGCTTAGGCCATCGCGCAACCGCAACCGACTTTCTCCGCACGCACAACGCCCATTTCCCATCAACCCTTCGCCGCTGCTGCTCCTGCTCCCCCGTACCTCTTTTGCGTCCTCCCTTACTTTGGTACTTTTCCAGGTCATTCTTACCTCTGCTACGCTGGTGCTGAACAGAGCGTTAGCCCACGACCATGCAAGCAGCGGACGAACAGGAGCGAACCCACACAGAAGGCAGGAACTACTGTGCCTACAATCGGACGCAGGGCAGCTTCCTGAGCCTCCGCATCGCCACGATCGAATCCCCCAACGGCTCCGGGCAGATCAAGCTGCAGAGCCTGGCCAACAACTCTCAATCCGGCCTCTGGATCTCCCCCTACTCCGAACTCCCCGACGGATATACCCAACTGGTCTTCGACCTCGTGTACCTCGACCAGGATTGCCGCGTCATCGGCGTCGAATCGTTTCCCAACACCCAGCCAGTCGCACCCACCGGCTCCATCGCCAGTGCCCTCGCGCTCGCTCCGCGCACCATCACATCCACTCTCACCCAGCCCCACGACGAGATCATCATCTGGTCGCTCTCCGAGGCCGAGCCGCAGCCGCAGCGCGGACTCAGAGCCTCTCTGCGCGGCCGCTCCCGCTCCAGCAGCACAGCTGACAGCGCGCACTCCTCCTCCAACGGCTCCTCTGCAACCTCCGCCGCAAAGAAGCAGGCCCCAGCGGCTCCGCTGGCAACAAACCCGGTCAGCGAGGAATACGAGTCCGAGGAGCACGAGTCCGAGGAACGGCCGTCCTTCTTCAAGCGCCTCTTCGGCGGCAAGGCCTCCGGTCGAGACAACTCCGCGCCCATCTCCCTCTTCGCCGCGCAGTCCGCGCCCGCCGCGCCGCTTGCTCCGCCCCCGCCCGCACCGGTTCCGGTTCACGCCTCCGCACCCATACCAACTCCGGTCCAGGTCCCAATTCAGGCCCCCATTCCGGCCATAGCCGAGTCCCTCG
>JAGWML010000322.1 GCA_028873155.1 Acidobacteriota bacterium | reverse complement strand
ATTGAATCGCTACGTTATAAAGAGCATGATTGCACTTTTGCGAGCCGGACCCCCACGCGGGAGGCTCAGCATGCCGGTTCCGCTCGAGATTTTCGCGTTTCATTCCTCATGGGAGATATATTCATATGGCTACCGCTGTCGCTGGGAAAGGTCTGGAAGGAATCGTTGCCGCCAACTCGGGCGTTTGCTGGATCGATGGAGAGGCCGGAGTGCTGGCCTATCGCGGCATCGATATTCACGAGCTGGCCGAACACTCGACCTTTGAGGAGACGACTTACCTGCTGTGGAATGGCCGCCTGCCCAGCCAGCTCGCGCTGCGGGAATTCCATGCGCAGCTTGCGCTGGCCCGCGAACTCGACCAGCGCATCATCGACATGCTGCGCAGCTTTCCGGCGTCGGCCACTCCCATGGAGGTGCTGCGCACCGCGGTGTCGGCGCTTAGCTTCTACGACGCCGACGAAAAGGACAACTCCCACGACGCCAACGTCCGCAAGAGCTATAACCTAACCGCGCAACTTGCCATGATCGTCGCCATCTACGACCGGCTGCGCAAAGGCAAGGAGATCATCCCTCCCGACCGGTCGCTCTCCCACGCAGGCAACTTTCTCTGGATGCTCAACGGCGTCAAGCCCTCCGAGACGGCCACCCGCACTCTCGACATCGCCCTGATTCTCCACGCCGACCACGAGCTGAATGCTTCCACCTTTGCCGCCCGCGTGATTGCCGCGACGCTTTCCGACATTCACTCCGCGGTGACGGGGGCGATTGGCGCACTCAAAGGGCCGCTGCACGGCGGCGCCAACGAGGCCGTAATGCGGCTGCTGCTGGCCATCGACAAGGCCGGCGCCGACCCGGTGGAGTATGTGAAGAACATGCTCGCGAACAAGCAGAAGGTGTCCGGCTTCGGCCATCGCGTCTACAAAACGGAAGACCCGCGCGCGACTCACCTGCGCAAGATGAGCGAGCAGCTTGGCCGAGACGCAGGCCAGTCGAAGTGGTTCGATATGTCGCGGGCGATTGAAGTGTATGTGAAGGGTGAGAAGAAGCTCAACGCCAACGTGGATTTCTACTCCGCCTCGACCTACGCCATGCTGGGCATCGATATTGATCTCTATACGCCCATCTTCGCCATCAGCCGCATCGCGGGATGGTCGGCGCATGTGATTGAGCAGCTCGACGACAACCGGCTGATCCGCCCGCGTGCCGAGTACATCGGACCTGTGTATCCGACGCACTGGGTACCGGTGGAAGAGCGCGGGTAGGTC
>JAGWML010000162.1 GCA_028873155.1 Acidobacteriota bacterium | reverse complement strand
ACGTGCTCATCGATTGGGCCCGCGGTTTTGCTGGCCCAGCAGTTGTTTGATCTGCCGGTGCTGCGCATTGATGAGGCGATGGCAGAGACTGCGGTGCGAAAGGGCCGGCGAATTGGCGTGCTGGCGACCTTGCGCACCACAATGGACCCGACAACGGCGCTGCTGCGGCAGAAGGCGGCGGATGCCGGGCGCGCTGTAGAACTAGTAGAGTGCCTGAGTGAGGATGCGTTTCCGGCGGTGCTGGCGGGCGATACGGAGACGCACGACCGGCTGTTGCGCAGGGCGCTGCTGGAAGATTTACGTGGAGTGGATCTGATCGTGCTGGCGCAGGCATCAATGGCGCGGGTGGTGGCGACGCTGGAGCCGGGCGCGCTGAGGGTCCCTGTGCTGTCGAGTCCCGAGCTGGCGGTGCAGCGTGCGCGCGAGGTGCTTCTGGGCGCGCAGGCCGCCGCGAGGACCCGCGCTTGAAGCAACGCCACAAGGTGCTGGGGCTGCTGGGAGCGCTTTCTGTCGTCGTGTTTCTGGACCGCATGGCGATTGCCGTGGCGGGGCCGTCGATTCAGGTCGATCTTCATCTTGAACCGGAGCAGTGGGGCTGGATTCTGAGCGCGTATGTGCTGGCGAACGGCTTGTTTGAAGCGCCGTCGGGCGCGATGGGCGACCGCAACGGGCAGCGCGGCGAGCTGACGCGCATTGTCACGTGGTGGTCGTGCTTCACTGCGCTGACGGGATGGTGCCGCGGATTCTGGCAGCTGGCGGGCGCGCGATTCTTTTTTGGCATGGGATCGGCAGGCGCGTATCCCAATGCAGCAGGTGTGATTGCGCGCTGGTTCCCTGCACGAGAGCGCGCGCGGAGCCAGGGATTTGTGTGGGCGGCGAGCCGGTTTGGCGGAATGCTGGCACCCGTGTTCATTGTGCCGGTGCAAGCTTGGCTGGGCTGGCGCGCGGTCTTCTGGATGCTGGGCGGGGCGGGCATCCTGTGGGCGGTGGTGTGGCTGCGTTTCTTCCACAATTATCCTGAAGATGATCCTCGAATCACGCAGGAAGAGCTGGCCGAGATCGCGACGAAGGAGCATGCGCATGGAAAAGCGCGGCTGCCTTGGCGGCGCATTCTGCGCTCGCGCGCGCTGTGGAGGGTGGTGCTGGCGTATGGCTGCTATGGCTGCGCGAGCTGGTTCTATTTCTCGTGGTTTCCTACGTGGTTCATTCACAAGACGGGCCTGACGATGAACGGGATTCTGCTGACCTCGCTGCCGTTTGCGATGGGCGTTGCGGGCAATCTCTCCGGCGGCGTGGTGAGCGACAGGCTGGCGGCGCGATGGGGCGCAAAGCGCGCCCTACGCACGATTCCCGCGGTGTGCCTGGCCGCGACGGCGGTGACGCTGGTGGCGATGGCGCTGTGCCGTGGCGTGGTGGCGGCAACGGCGCTTTCCTGCCTGGGTTTCGGCGTGATGGACTTTATGCTGCCGTCGGCGTGGGCGATGTGCGTGGCAATCGGCGGGCGCGCGAGCGGCACCGCAACGGGCATGATGAACACGGCAGGCCAGGCAGGCGGATTTCTATGCACAGTGTTGTTCGGCTACGTGGTGGAGAGGACGGGCAGCTACAACCTGCCGCTGCTTTTCATTGCAGGCATGGTGCTGGTGAGTGCTCTGATTTTCTCCAGTGTTGATTGCACGCAGACAATGGATACCGAGCCGGCGGCCTGTTGATGCTGTGTGTTGGATCAGGCGCCGTTCCGCACCGCGCTGAAGAAATTCTCCGGGCCAATCTGGCCGCCCTTCAGCACAAGTTCCAATCCGTCGAGCGGTGAGCCAGGCGCGTGTCCGCGGCAGAGGGGCGCGCCGGGCGTGAGCGCCGCGGTGAAGGTGAGCGCGCGCAAGCTCAGTTGCGGAACGGCATGTGTGGAGGTGTCGCCGCCTGCGAGGATGATCCTGCGCACGCCAGAACGGATGACAATTTCGCGCAGCAGATGGCCAAGCGCGATGGGAAGCGCGTCACTCGCCTGCGTCTTTGCGGGCAATGGGCCAAGCGACGAATAGAGGACGACGCTGCGGCCTTCCGCCAGAGCCTTGAGCGCCTGCTGACGGCGCAGCGGCCAGGTGTCGGGCTGGCCCAGTGGCCATGCCGCGAAGCCATCCCGGCGGGCGTGGCGAATCTGCGCGGCGGTGACGGGCGAGCAACTGCCACTGAGTACGAGGATGCGATCGGCGGGTTGTGCGGCAGCGAGGCGCACGTGGCGCGGCACGAGACCCGCGCGCCGCCACTGGCGTAGAAGGCCGTACGTGAGTCCGGAGCTGCCGACGGCGAAGATAGGTTTGCGGACAGCGAGTTCGCAGAGAACGTCTGCGGTCCGATCAAGCATCGAGTCATTGATGCCGTCGAAGAGCACGGCATCGGCGCGAGAGGCGAGTTCCGCCTGCAACTGCTCGGTTGCGAGGCCGCGATCGAAGGCGCGCAGGTCCACGAGGCCGATGTTAAGCCGGGTCTGCCGCGCGAGATGCAGGCGCAGATCGGCCTCGTGCATGGGCGTGACGGGGTGGTGCAGCATGGTGGGGTGGCGGTCGATGCGAACCATCGCTCCGTTGGCCTCTGCGAAGAGATTGCCGAAGACCACTGCGCGGCCGAGATGCGGAGCGCCCACAACGATGGGTACGAAGGGTGTGCGAAAAGCTTTGCGGCCCAGTTCCATGGCGTGGCCGATGCTGCCGGTCTGCGGGGAGCTGTCAAAGGTGGAGCAGACCTTGTAATGATTAACCGCGGCGCCGAGCGCGCGCATGCGGGTGAAGATGGGCGGCAGGTGCGCGTCCATCCAGCGGGGGCTGCGGCTGCGGCTCTCGCCGGCGATGCCGATGGCGCGGCAGTGCGGGAATGCTGCCAGATCGGCTGCGGTGGGCACAGAGGTGAAGAGCACAGCGGGCATGCCATGAAGCGCGAGCGCTTCCAGCACATCCGTCGAGCCGGTGAAGTCGTCGCCGTAGTAGGCGTAGAGCAGGCGGGATGGGAGGGCGCCGCTCACTCGGCGAATCTCTCGAGGGCTGCGCGGAGTTCGCCGTGCATGGTGGCGTAGTCGGCCAGCGGCATACCGGCGGCTGCGGCCTCCCACGCCTGATGCAGGCTGCGCACACCGGCTGCGGGGCCGGCGGGATGCGCGAGGATGCCGCCTCCGGCCGCGTAGATGAGATCCATGGAGCCCAGAGCCTTGAAGGTGTCCGGCGCCTGCCGCGCAGACTGGCCCGACGAAAAGACGGGCATGATCGTGCAGCCCTTGTGCGGTGGCGCGAACATCGGCGTGAGGCACTCGCGCGCAGATGCGATGACCGAGGCGTCGTCTTCGCAGAACTTGTTGCGCAGGCCGTTAACATGGACGTGGTCGATGCCGGCAAGGCGCCAGAACTTCTGGTACGCGATAAAGCTCATGCCGGTGGCGTGCGAGCGGCTGAACATGCCCCAGCCGTTGCGATGGCCGTGAATGGCGAGGGTAGCGTGGCGACGCAGGACGACGAGCGCGGGCAGGCCGATGCTGTTGAGGCTGACCATGACGCATGTGCCGCCTGCCGCGGCGACGAGATCGTGGCGATGAAGCATCTGATCGATTTCGCCGGTGATGTTTGCGGCGTACATCACGCGCTTGCCGGTGCGGTCGGCGTGGTCATTAAGGGCGCGTTGTACGTGAGCGACGCGCTCTTCAAAAGGGCAGTGCGGGCCGTCGGCCTGCAGTTCATCGTCCTTGATGAAGTCGACGCCGGCCTCGGCGAGCATGCGCACCTGCGCGGCGGTCTGCTCGGTCGTCATGCCGACGCTGGGCTTGATGATGGTGCCGATGACCGGGCGGCCGTAGACGCCGGTCAGACGGCGCGTGCCTTCGACAGCAAACTGCGGGCCCTGATAGGCGCTGAGAAAATCCGGCGGCAGCGTGACGTCAAGCAGCTTGAGACCAGAGAAGGGCTTGAGCTCGAAGAGATTGCCCGCGACGGTCGCGAGCAGGTTGGGCAGCGAAGTGCCCATGTTTGCCAGTGGCCAAGAGAGAGTGACTTCGGCCGTGCGGCGAGGGATGGGGCCTGAGCGCTTCCTGGGCAGGCCGGAGCCGGAGAGCGAGGGCGTCTCCACCATGCCGAGTTCTCTGACGCTTTCGACGCGCGCTGCGTAGAGGGCGCGCAACTCGTCGGTTTCGCCCGGCGTGCGCACAAAGGTGCCTGTGGATTGCTCGCCGGCCATGATGGCCGCGGCATCGTCGAGCGGATAGGCGGTCTCAATCCAATAGCGCGCTTGGATGCGGTTGGTTTCGATTGGCTGATTTGTTTGTGCTTCGCTCACGTGGATGTCCGTTGTCTCTGGCTTCTCTCTTTTGCACCCTAGCGTGATTCAGACCGCTTGGGCAGGTTTTCAGCTTTCCATCGCTCGATTCCGGCCTCCGGAACCTTCGGAGCGAGGCGTTGCGCGGGCCACCGGGGCTTTTGCGGTTTCGACAGCCGTGGATGGCCGCTCGTCGAGCGGGTAAATGAGGTCGACATTACGCGGCGTCAGCAGCTGGTGCTTCACAAAAATGGTGGAGGGCACGGGCTTTTTGCGCAGGATATTAAGCGCGAGCGGAATGAGCTCTTCGCCGTAGCGCTCAGGGAAATAGGCCACCGAGCCAATGAGGCGCGTGCCGGGGCGGCGCAACTCGGCGCGAGCTTCGCGCAGGGCGTTCTGGCCCATTACAGCGCAGTCCTGCGCGGCGCCAGCTTCCTCAAAGGCGCGCAGGGCGGCGAGGGCGCAGATGTCGTTGACGGTGCCGACGAGGGTGCGACGCGGACCGCGGCGGCGCAGGAATTTGCGCATCACGTCGAGCACCTGCTCAAACGAGCCGCGGCCATTGAGGCGCGCAAGCGGGAGTTGCAGGGCCTGAGGCAGTTCCTGGCGCAGGCCGTCGACAAAGCCAGCCAGGCGCAACTCGAGCAGCGAGCCGGCGATGGGCAGCTCGATCAGCACGAGCTGTTCCACGTCGCCATTCCAGTGCTCGCGCGCCCAGCGGCCCAGCGCGCGGCCGCCGATCTGGCCTGCCTTGTAATTGTCCGCGCCGAAAAAGGTGGCGCCGGGATGCGGAACCTCGATGGCGATGACAGGGGTATTGGCCGCCAGGAACTTTGACGCGATGACCGACGCGACGCGCTCGTAGGTCTGAAACTCGAGCACCAGATCGACCTGCTCACGGATCAGCAATTCGGCGTTGCGAAGGGCCTCGCGGGCGCTGTAGCGGTTGTTGAGCGTGATGAGCTGCACGTGTTCGCGGGCGGCGACCGACTCCACACCGCGTGTGACCTCGCGGGCAAACTCGGTGTCGCCCTGCGAGGCGAAGCCGATGCGGAACGGGCGCTCGGCGATGGGACCGAAGCTGTTGCGATAGACGCCTGCGCCGACGCGCTGGATAAGGCCGCCATGGATGAGCGTGCGCAGCAGGCGAAAGGTAGTGGTCTTTGGCAAGCCTGTGCGTTCCATCACCTCGGTGAGGGCCAGCTCTTCATCCAGGTGGCGAAAAGCCTTGAGGACTTCACAGGCGCGGAGAACGGTTTGCGACTCATTGCGGTCGCCATTGCGGCGGCTTTCGCCCGTTGAGGATGCAGGGTCGTCCGGGAGATCGTCCTGGTAGGGGTCGTTGGGAGGAGTGCGGTTCTGAGCCATAACGGCGAACAGGGTACATTCCGGCTTACGGAATTTGCAAGCCCGATATTCGGGATGATGGGATCGGGGACGCGTCGGGCGCAGGGGCGACGATGCGATAGCTGCTGGAGGAGACTTCGATGCGGAGACTGCGCAGGCTCTCGCGTAGGGAAAGGACGCCTTGCGCGATGGACGCCGCCTTGCTGTTGATGGTGACGGTCTGCGGGTTCGGAGTCTGGATCTCGATGGAGGCGGTGCTGTTGACGGGGACGCTGAAGTCGTAGACGACCTGCGATCCATTGCGCCGCCAGTCGCTTTCGATTGGCCCGAGAGAGGTGAGGTAGCGGGTGCGCACCCACTCAACGCCCGCGGGAACGGCGGGACGCAGGGCAATTTGCTGCGCGGGCGGCAGGGCGCGATCGACCCGGATGCCGCCGAGGCCGCGATAGAACCACTCTTCGCCGTCGCCGAGCATGAAGTGATCCTGCGAGCTGGCGGGGTTGGCATCCCATGCTTCGGTCAGCGAGGTCGCGCCCTGTTGGAGCTGATAGCCGTAGCTGGGCGCATCGGTGCGCTGGAGCATGTCGAGGAGCACATCGGAGCGTCCACCCTGGATGAGTGCGTCGACGACGTAGTGAAAGCCGATGTCGCCCGCGGTCACGTGATTCTGGTGCGAGCGAATGTCGCGGACGAGCGCCTCAAGCACCGCTGCGCGTTCTCCGGCGGGAACCATGCCGAGCGCGAGAGGCATGGCCTGTGCGGTCTGGCTGCCTTTGTCATAGAGATGCTGTGCGGCGTCAAAGAAACGTGCGTTGAAGGCATCGCGCACGCGGTCGGCCTGCTGGCTGTAGTGCGCGCTCTCATCTTTCAGCCCGAGCAGTGCGGCGGTGCGCTCAAGCACGCGCAGGTCCTGGTAATCGGTCGCAGTGGCGGTGAGGCCCATCGTCGTGAGCTTGGAAAAGCCCGGCGCGCCGGGACCGATGTCATACCAGTCGCCGAGGCCGTAGGCGATGATATCGGCGCTGGCTCGCGTGGAGAGATAGGCCACATAGCGGCGCATCACGTCGTATTGCTGACGCAGGAAGGCGAGGTCGCCGGTGCGCTCATAGACGTACCAGGGCGCGAGCACGGCGGCGCTGCCCCACTCGGGCGAGTCGTCAAAGACGCCGTATTTCGGGCCGAAGACGACATATTGCGGCGCGATCTCGGGCACCATGCCGTCCTGCTCGCCGCCGGTCCTTTGGGTGTCCGCGATGTTACGCGCGGTGGCGGCGTAAAGGCCGGAGAAGTCGAAGTCGTAGAGCATCGACGGGGCCATGAGGTGCGTCTCTTCAAGCCAGCCGAGCTTTTCGCGGTGGGGGCAGTCGGTGAAGAGGCTCACGGCGTTGTTTT
>JAGWML010000161.1 GCA_028873155.1 Acidobacteriota bacterium | reverse complement strand
AAGAGCGCGGAGCGCGTGGGCGTGAGTCCGGATGCGCAGGATGCGTTTGCGATTGTGGCGCTGCCGTTCGGGGAGTATCTGCATGCAGACAAGGGCATCCATGCGGGTGTGAGCTCGTGGCGAAGGATCGAAGATAACGCGATTCCGCCGCGGGCGAAGATTTGCGGCGCGTATGTCAACAGCGCGCTGGCGAGCGATGAGGCGCGCCAGTGCGGATTTGACGAAGCGATTCTGCTGAACGAGAGCGGACATGTGGCCGAGGGCTCGACGTGCAATCTCTTCATGGTGCGCAATGGCGAACTGATTACGCCGCCGGTGACGGAGAACGTGCTGGAAGGGATTACGCGGGACACGGTGATGCAATTGGCGCATCGGGAGATGGGTGTGGAGGTGGTGGAGCGGCCGATCGACCGCAGCGAGCTGTATGTGTGCGACGAGCTGTTCTTTACGGGTACGGCGGTGGGAATTGCGCCGATTGTGCGCGTGGACCGCAGACCGGTTGGATCAGGAAAGATGGGCACTGTCACCAATGCGGTGCAGCAACTGTATTACGACGTCACACGGGGCCACATGCTGGGGTACTGGAAATGGCTGCGGCCCGTGTATGAGTCGATGACACAACACGAGCAGGATCTGATCTCACTGGTGGGGGTGAACGCGAGCTGAGTGGGAAGCGCCATGGACCCCACGCGACGTTGAGGGAGCCAAGGAGGAAACACGATGGCAACGACCACGTCAAAGACGAAGGCAATCACAAATGCGTACGAGTCGGCGCTGCAGAATTTCGATACGGCGGCGGATGCGCTGGAGCTGAAGAGCGATACGCGGGAGATGATCAAGTATCCGGAGCGTGTGCTGACGGTGTCGGTTCCGGTGCGGATGGACGATGGCAGGATTCATAGATTTGAGGGATACCGGGTGCAGCACAGCTCGGTGCGGGGCCCGGCGAAAGGCGGAATCCGGTATCACCCGCAGGTGACGCTGGACGAGGTGAAGGCGCTGGCCACGTGGATGACGTGGAAGTGCGCGGTAGTGAACATTCCGTTTGGCGGCGGCAAGGGTGGCGTGACCTGCGACCCGAAGCACATGTCGGAAGGCGAGCTGGAGAGGATGACGCGACGCTATACGAGCGCGATCTTGCCGCTGATCGGGCCGGAGCGGGATATTCCGGCGCCGGACGTGTACACGAATCCGCAGACGATGGCGTGGATCATGGACACGTACAGCATGACGAAGGGGTATCCGATTCCGGGCGTAGTGACGGGCAAGCCGGTGTGCCTGGGCGGTTCGCTGGGACGCAGTGAAGCGACGGGGCGCGGCGTTTTCTACACGATCGGGAGCGCGTGCGAGCATCTGCACATGCCGCTCAGAGGCGCAACCGTGGCCGTGCAGGGCTTTGGCAATGCAGGCTCGATTGCGGCGCAAATGCTGCATGACGCCGGCGCCAAGGTGATTGCGGTGAGCGACTCAACGGGCTGCGTCTACAACGAGCATGGGCTGGACATTCCCAACCTGCTGCATTTGAAGGCGTTGACACGGCATGTGGAGGGATTCCCCGAAGCAGAGAATATCCGCCCGGCGGAACTGCTCGCGATGCGATGCGACATCCTGGTTCCGGCGGCGCTGGAGAACGCGATTGATGGCGTCAACGCCGAGGCTGTTCGCGCACGGATTGTTGCCGAAGCCGCAAATGGGCCGTTGACTCCGGAGGCTGACCGGATTCTGGAGGCCAAGGGTGTTTTTATCATTCCTGATATTTTGTGCAACGCGGGGGGCGTGACGGTTTCGTACTTCGAGTGGGTGCAGGACGAGCAGCACCTGTTCTGGGAGGCACAGGATGTCTACAGCCGGCTGGAGCGCGTGATGAAGACGGCATTTCGCGACGTGCTGAAGATTCACGAGGAGAGCGCTGTGCCGATGCGGATTGCGGCGAACATGCTGGGCATCGGGCGCGTGGCGGAGGCAGTGCAGATTCGCGGAATTTATCCGTAGAGATACGTTCTGATACCCGGGTGTGAAGCAAAATGCCCGATGCTGCGTCTTGAGAGCAAGTCGCGCATCGGGCATCTCTCTTGCGGATTGAAAAAGGCGGCGGATTACATCGCCTTGATCTCGTTGAGATTTTCGAGGAAGTGGCCCATCTTCTCCTGCTTGGTGCGAAGGTAGCGCTCGAAGGTTTCCTGCGGTACGACTTCGGCGGAGACGCGCTCGGAGACAGCGATGCCGGCGGATTCGAGTGCGGCGACTTTGTCGGGGTTATTGGTGATGAGGCGGACGCTGCGGACGCCCATGAGGTTGAGGACTGCGGCAGGCATTTCGTAGGCGCGGCAATCGGCGGCGTAGCCCAGTTCCTCATTGGCCTCGACGGTGTCGCGGCCATGGTCCTGCAGTTCGTAGGCGCGGAGCTTGGCCATGAGGCCGATCCCGCGGCCTTCCTGCTGCTCGTAGAGAAGGATGCCTGCGCCAGCTTCGCCGATTTTTTCGAGCGCGAGTTCCAGCTGGAGGCGGCAGTCGCAGCGGAGGGAACCGAAGACGTCGCCGGTGAGGCACTGCGAGTGAATGCGGACGAGCGGCGGCGTAGCGTGGATGTCACCCATGACGAGAGCAACGAGGCCCTCAATGGCGGGTTGCGGGGCGGATTGCGCCGAGGCTGCGTCCGAACTGCAGGGTTGCGGTGCGGAGAGCCGGCCCTCAAAGCCGAGGATGCGGAAGTGTCCCCAGCGCGAAGGGAAATCGGCCTCGGCGACTTTTTGAACGCTTTCCAAAGGCATACTTGTATTTTACGGCGTGATATGTTGGTCCATCTCACGCGGGGGGCAGAACGGTGGACGCCGCCGTCTGAGAGTCGGTCGAGGAGTGGCTGCATGGCAAGGGATGTGGAGATCCGGATTGCGGAGGAGGAGGCTGCGTTTGCCGCTGCCCGGGCGCTGTTTGAGGAGTACTGGCAGTCGTTCGGATTTGCGCCGTGTTTTCAGAACTTCGGCGAGGAAGTCGCGGGATTGCCGGGGCGGTATGCGATGCCGGATGGACGGCTGGCGGTGGCGTGGGACGAGGACGAACCGGCTGCGTGTATTGCGTTGCGGAGACTGGATGAGCGGCGAGGCGAATTCAAGCGGCTCTACGTACGTCCGGCATTTCGAGGGCAGAAGCTCGGGCGTAGGCTCGTGGAGTGGGTGATGAGCGAGGCGCGCGCCGCAGGATATGCGGAGCTGGTGGCGGACACCATGCCGGTTATGCGGGAGGCGCTGGCTCTGTATGAGCAGATGGGATTTGAGCGGACCGAGCCGTACGCCGATCAGGCGAAGACGGGTGCGGTGTGTATCCGCAAAGTGCTGTGAGGGGCGTACGCATCAGGCGCGGCGCGATAGAGTGGTTGCGTGCTCGATAACAGACTGATTCTGATTACGCTGCTGGTGAAGCTGGGCGTGGCTGCGGCGGTGGCCAGCGCGCTGGCACGGTCGCGCACGTTTCAGCGGCTGCTGTTTGCCGAGCAGAGGCGGCATCGGGAAACCGCTGCGCTGCTGGCGTTTTTTCTGGTGCCGCTGACGCTGGGCGTCTGGGTGCGGATCGAGGTGCCGAATTTTCTGGCAGCGGATATTGCGTTTGAGACGGTGATTCTGCTGGGGCTTCTGCTGGGGCCGGGATGGGCGGCCCTGGGCGGCGCGGTGCTGTCGGTTCCAGCGGTGCTGCATCACGAGTACCTGACGCTTCCGTTCAATGCGCTGCTGGGGCTGGCCGCTGGAGTGTTGAGCTGGGTCGTGGAGCCCGAGGAGATCTGGTCGTTTACTCCATTTATCGATCTCAGCCTGTACCGATGGATCCGGCGCAACCTGCGCAAGCCGCGGATTGACCGGCAGATTCTGATGCTGTTTCTGATTGCGGCATTGGAGATTTGCCGCGAGTGGATTGCGCGGAACCTGCCGCACCGAACCGGGCCGAGGTGGCTGTTTGCCCTCAACACGGGCGTTTTGGGCCTGCAGGTGCTGGTGTGGCTCTGCGCGCCGATGGTGGTGGGAATTGCACTGAAGGTGTGGAACGCGCTGCGCATCGAGATCACGCTGGAAGAGCAGAAGCGGATGTTGCTGGAGGCCCGCCTGGACGCGCTACAGCGGCAGATCAATCCGCACTTTCTGTTCAATACGCTGAACTCGATTGCCTCGCTTGTACGGGTGAAGCCGGAACTGGCGCGCGAGATGACGGTGAAGCTGGCAAATATTCTGCGGGCCCTGCTGAAAGATCACGACAGCTATGTGCCGCTGCGCGAGGAGCTGAGCTTTACCGACGACTATTTGGACATCGAGGTGGTGCGGTTCGGGCCGGAGAAGCTGCGCGTGGAGAAGGATATCGATCCGCGCACGCTGGAGGTGATGGTGCCGAGTATTCTGCTGCAACCGCTGATTGAGAACAGCATCAAGCATGGGCTCGAGCCGCGCATTCATGGCGGGACGGTGACGGTGCGGAGCCGCCTGGAAGGGGACCGGGTGCACATCGAGGTGGCCGATGACGGAGTGGGCATGGGCAACCGGCCGGAGACTGCGCTGCGTCGAACGGGCGCGGGCATCGGCATGAAGAATGTGCAGGAGCGGCTGGAGGTGCTCTACGGCAATGATGCACAGTTCAACGTGGTCAGCAGCCCTGGACGGGGCACGCTGGTGTCGATTGACCTTCCTGCGCGGTGAGCGGGCTACGGCTTGTTTTCGAGCGCCAGAACTGCGTAGGCCGTCGCCGCATCGCTCATAAACTGTCCGACGTTGGAACCTGGATCGCGGTTTTTGTTGAGCGACCAGGCAGGCCATGCGCCCGTGGTCCTGTCCTGATTGGCTTCAAGCCACGCAACGCCGCGCTGCAAATAAGTATTTACGGCGTGATTCTCTTCGAGAGCCAGGACTGCAATGCCTGTTGCATAGCCGTCTGCGCGCGTCTCAAGAGAGGTTTTGTCGCGGCGCTGCCATGTGCCCAGGTCAGTCAGACTCCAGCCGCCGTCCTCGTGCTGTTGAGCGTAGATCTCCTTGAGCAGGCTCTTGCGCTGTGCGGGTGACAGCAGAGCGGGGAACTGCGCTGAAGCCCAGAGGACGACAATCCTGTTCAACAGAGGCTGGGTCTGATAGTGGGTGGTGAGATAGACGCGCAGCGCGGCCAGATGGCCGACGACATTGGGATTGTTGCGATAGTTGTCTGGCGCCGCGGCAACCGCGACAGCCATCAGCGCTGCCCAGTGATATTGCGATTCGTTTGATTCCCAGGGCGCGTAATCGAAGTTCTGCCAGTTCCATGCGCCGACATCGGGTCCACTTTGCAACTGCAGGGCCCAGGCATTGTCCAACGCGGTGCGCGTGGAGTCGCTGAGATGGTGGGAGTCATAGCTGAGAAGGATGACTGCGTTCAGCACCGATTCGGCCGCACGGGACTGTGCTTCCTTGCCGGTTCCGTACTGGGCGTCGCTGTAAAACGGAAGGACCGTATTCCACATGCGGACGCGCTTTTGAATGCTGGCCAGCATGGCCTGTTCCGCGGCGGTCGGGTCCTGCTCTTTCAGTTCACTGCGCATGAGCGGGCGCGCCAGCGCATACGGCGCCTGGGTGTGACAGGAGACGCACACCGTTCCCTGATCTTTTTGTGCTCGATCCCAGCTTTGCCAGTAGATCTCGCGGGAGTCAAGATAGCGCGCGGCTGCCTGCGGGTTCCATGACGGTGGGACGGTCTCCGGTTTGGAGGCTGCGTGGACGGTGGTGTCAGGAGATACTGCAAGCGCGCAGAGGGCAAGCGCCAGCGCAATCAGGATTACGGACGAGCGGCGGGGAAGTTGCATGCAGTTTGACTCCCTCTGAGGACGAGCAGGATTTGCGTGAAGGCCCGGAGCGGAGACCGCAGCCTGCGTACCAGAATAGCGGGAGCGACGCGGGGACGGGTAGGGATCGAAACGAAGATGGGGCGGTTCCGGGAGAGTTAACAGGCGGCCTCGCGATGCACAGGGTTGCGCGGTATGCTCACTGGTATGGTTCGGTTCACCGTATTGTCGTCGGGCTCCAAGGGGAACAGCACGGTTGTGACCGGAGGGCAGACGCGAATTCTGGTGGACGCGGGCTTGAGCTGCCGCGAGCTGTTCCGGCGGATGAAGCTGGCGGGAGAAGATCCGGCGACGCTGGACGCGATTGTGGTGACGCACGAGCATCAGGACCATGTGAACGGGCTGGCGGTGACGGCGCGGAAGCTGGGGATTCCCGTGTATTTCACAGAGGGAACGCACCGTGCCTGGATGCGGTGGCTGATGCCGCGGCGGCAGATGACGTATGCGCAGTGGCTGGATCAGTGCCGGCAGCAGGCGGCGGCGCGACAGGCAGAGGCCGATGCTGATACGGCGGAGGGGGAACTGGACGAGGCGGATGGCGTTACGGTGAATGGGACGTGTTCAGCAGAAGCGCCAGAGCAGGAGACGAAGCAGGCTGCTCACGATAGTCCCGTGAAGGATCCGACCTGGTTGCCGGCAGTGGAGTACTTTGAGGCTGGGAAAGCCTTCCAGATTGGGGATGTCGTGATTCATCCTTTTACGATTCCGCACGATGCGACCGACCCGGTGGGATTTGTGTTGGAGGCCGAAGGTGTGCGGCTGGGGGTGGCGACGGACCTGGGCTATGTGACGCCAAATGTGAAGGCGATGCTCAAGGGGCTGGATCTGCTGCTGCTGGAGAGTAACCACGACTTGGAGATGTTGCGGGATGGGCCATACCCGTGGAGCGTCAAGCAACGGGTGATGTCGCGAGTGGGGCACCTGTCGAATGACGCGACGGCGGAGTTTCTGGAGCAGGAATACGACGGGCAGGCAGCCTATGTGATTCTGGCGCATCTGTCTGAGAGCAATAATCTTCCGGAGCTGGCGAGGATTTCAGCAGAGCGCGCGCTGGCAGGAAGAGAGAGCCTGCTGGCGAACCGGTTGTTGCTGGCTGAGCAACACCATCCCCTTTCTTCTGTTTGCTTTTAGATAAAGTCGATTACAATGGTGTCAGATCAGAATTACCGCTGGGTGCTATCGTCACCAGCCCAAGCGGAGTGGTGAGTGCAGAGATTTCAA